>NZ_FRAY01000005.1:300000-408580 GCF_900142475.1 Fibrobacter sp. UWH4 | reverse complement strand
CGATCACCATCACCACGACCTTACGGAGCAGGGAGTGCTTGACATTCTTGTTCGCATCTCTGTTGCTCGAATCACGCAGGAACACCTGATTCAGATGGTTCTTGAGTCGCCTAGAGACGAAACGGAACGCGAACATCGCAAGCACCACGACCGCTCCCTTGTCGAGCATGTCGATAATGACGTCCGCTAGCAGCTGTGAAAAGAACTTGCTATAGCCCAGCGTATCATGGAAGGCGTGTGCGAACGGGGCCGTAATACCCTGCCCAAAATTGAGACCATACAAGAAATAGGTAAACAGGGAACCGACGCCGCCACCAATCAGGGCAAACGTAAAGATGACAACGAACAGCCGCGGGATATTCGTAAAGAAGCGCTGGTGATAGAAGAAGGTCGCCGCCACCGCAATCATGATGCTGATGACGCCGTAATACATAGTCTCGGGTTCAGAAATGCCGTTGATGGCGTTCGACCCGAACCCGACAATCACCGCGGGCAGGTTTCCGCCAAGCATTGCCGTGATAATGGTTCCGGTATAGTCCAGATACAGCGGGATTCCCAGGGCCAAGGCCAAACGCGCAGGGATAATATTTAGAGCCAGGCCTGCAAGAATCAGGAGTATGGACGACACGATGGTCTGATGATTTTTAAAATCAAACATCTTCATAACACGCCCACTTCTCAAACCTATTTAATAACCTCTACAACTTTTTTATTGTTCGTTGCACCAGTCACAACCGACACGTCCCTCTTGTGAACACCAAAATGTTCTGCCAGAAGCGCACAGATGGCCTCGTTCGCAGCCCCGTCCACAGGGGGAGCCTTGACTTCCACCTTGAAACTACCGTCCGGCAGTTCCACGACGCTTTCGCGCTTGCTTCTCGCATGGACTTTTATATTAATTTTCATGGGACATTCCCAAGCTTAACTAGGCAAGGACATTCCCTGCGACCGGTGCGGCAGGACGCCTAAGCTCCTCTTGCATACGTTGGTCGTTTTCCATGGCCGAAAGAAGTTCCTCTTGCCCTTTGATAAGCGCACGGCAACGGATGAAGTAGTTGGTCCGCAGCTGTTTGAGCTGCTCGATTTCCATACGGAGTTCTTCGGCTTCCTTCTTGGTGGACTCCACCTCGCGCACAGCGCGCGCCTTGGCTTCGGCCACGATGATTTCCGCTTCTTTTTCGGCGGTCGCCTTGACCTCGTCTACCGTCCGCTGCATGGTCACCACGGCATCCTGGATGGTCTTTTCGATCTGGCGGTAATAATTGACACGTTCTTCGGCAACCTTAAGCCTCTCGGTCAGATCGGTTTTGTCCCTGGACATCTGCTCGAAGGCTCCTGCGGCCGTTTCCAAAAACGCCTTGACCTCTTCGGGATCGATACCACCGAAATTTTTCTTGTGGAAGGTCTGATTACGGATATCCAAAGGTGTAAGTTCCATTCTAAACCTGCAATAAAAAAATTTTCCGGCCCATGCCGCTATCTGAAATATAACAACTTCAAATTGGCCTGTTCCATATCACAAAAAAATATGAATTAAAATATGCAAATCGTTCTTTACATTTGTTTTCTTTCTACTATATTTGAAATTAAGTGCCTATGTTAAAGAATATCAGGAAATTTTGGGCAAAACAGGATTCACTAGAACGCAAGCTGTTCTGGTCTATCTTGGTCGTTGTGACGGGCGTAGCAAGTTTTTCCGCCATTTTCACGATTATCGAGGGGATAAACTCCGCCGCTTCCCTCTGCAGCGTCGGGTGCGCCGTCGTCTGCATCATGATCGCGTTCATTGCTGTCCAGACGGGCCTGTATAATCAGTGCTACCTGGTCATGTGCTGCATTCTCAGCTGTTTCTTGATGCCCCTCCTGTTCCTGTTCTGCGGAGGAATTACGAGCGGCATGCCCCTCTACTGCATCACGTCACTTTCCCTGATTGCCTTCGCCCAAGGCCGCTTCAAGGTGCCGGCATTCATCTTCTCCCTGGGCATCCAGTCTGCGACTATCGCCGCGACCTGGGCCTACCCCGACCTGCTTGTCGCCCAACTCGACCGCGATGCTGCCTATCTGGACATCCTGGTGACCCACCTTCTGACGGGTTTCACCTTGTTCTCCATCGGGACCTTTTCGCTCTGGGCCTATTCGCATGAACGAGATAAAACGACCAAGCTACTGAACCAGCTGGACTATCTTTCGATGCGCGACCCCCTGACCGGCCTCTACAATAGGCGCCACCTGCTGAACTATCTCGAAAATGCTATCTGGAACCGTCGCCACGACTTCTATCTGGCTATGCTGGACATTGACGACTTCAAGAGAATCAACTATACGTACGGACAGGATTTCGGAGACGAAGTCATTCGCACTGTCGGGCACCTGTTGCAAAAGAACGAAGACGAAATGAGCGGCGAATGCGTCGCCCGTTACGGTTGCGAAAAATACATGTACGTCATTAACGCGGGCTCGGAAGTCGAAGCCTACGCCAAGGTGGAAGCCTTCCGCAAGGCAATCCGCAACCTGACATTCGAGAACCACCCCCAGGTGTCGCTCACGGTAAGCGGAGGTTTCGTCCCCTGCTTTAGCCGCGGATTCGCCGATGTCAAGCAGATGCTGATCAAGGTCGATTCACTTCGTGTTGCGGCCAAGCAGCAAGGCAAAAACCAGATTAGAAACATGGTGGAATAGGAAAATGCAACTTCCTTTACCGGACGATTTTCACGCACACCTGCGCCAGGGCGACCTTATGCCCGGCTACGTGCGCGACCTTGTATCTCAATTCGGGCGTGCAATCATCATGCCCAACACGATTCCCGCCATGACGAGCGCCAAGGCGATCGCCGAATACAAGGCCCAGATACTGGAAGCGGCCAAGAGCGTACGCGCCGATTTTCAGCCGCTGATGACCTTCAAGCTGAATCCGAACTACACGGAACAGGACCTCAAGGACATGATGGCGGTGGGCGTTGTCGCGGGCAAGTACTACCCCGCCGGAGTCACCACCAACAGCGCCGACGGTATCAGTGATTTCGAAGCGGTATTCCCTGTAGTCGCGATGATGGAAAAGCTTGGACTTGTCCTTTGCGTACACGGCGAAGAACCGGGTGAATTCTGCCTGGACCGCGAGCCGGCTTTTATCAAGCGAGTCGAAACGCTCGTCGAAAAATTTCCGAAACTGAAAATCGTATTCGAGCACCTGAGCTCCGCAAAGTCCGTCGAGGCAGTCAAGAGGCTACCGGCGAACGTGGCAGCAACCATCACGGTGCACCACCTGATGATGACCCTCGACGATATCGTCGGGGACGCCCTCAGGCCGCACCATTTCTGCAAGCCGCTGCCAAAGCGGCCTGAAGACCGTGCCGCCATTCGCGAAGCCGCCTTCAGCGGCAATCCCAAGTTCTTTCTCGGCACGGACTCCGCTCCGCACCAGCTGAGTAAAAAGGAATGTCCGTGCGGAGCGGCGGGCGTCTACAGCGCCCCGGTGGCAATCCCGCTGCTGCTCCAGGAATTCGAACGTGCAGGCCACCTCGACAAGCTCGGCGACTTCATCGCAGGATTCGGCGCCGACTTCTACGGTCTTCCGCGCACGACGCAGCAAATCGAAGTCGTCAAAGAATCGTGGACAGTCCCCACCATCGTCAACGGAGTCGTTCCGCTCGCCGCGGGTCAGACCCTTGATTGGAAAATAAAGTAAGCCACCATCTTTTTACATTTTTTCTGTTCCACTGCCCATAAAAAATATACATTATGGGTGTAAACACCTATTATATGGATTATTATGGCTTTTATCCGAGCAATTCTCTACTACTTGAATATCGCAATCTGTCTGTTCGTTATCGGTCTCCCGTATATGTTCTACAGGGGCGTTTTGTGCCGCCGTTGGTCCGACAGCACCCGCGTGTGCATTCCCTTCTTCAACACCACTTTTAAACTGTTCGGCATCAAGATCGAAATCGAAGGCAAAGAAAACATTCCTAACCACAAGCAATTTGTCATCGTCGCAAACCACCAGAGCTTTTTGGACATCAATGTTATTTGGCCCACCATCACGATTACCTCGTTCATCGCGAAAGCCGAACTTTGGAAGATTCCCGTATTCGGCTGGGTGCTGAACAAGATCGGCTGCATCCCCGTATACAAGAACCCGCGCAAGAACCTCGGCATGGGAGCCATCGTGAAAAAAAGGCTCGAAGACAATGTGACCATTTCCGTATTCCCCGAAGGGCATCGCAGCAACGACGGGCACATGCTCCCGTTCCAGAACGGAATTTTCCGCATGGCCAAGGAAAACAAGTTTCCGCTCCTGCCGGTGACGCTTGTGGATACGGGCAAGCGGCTTTCCAAGACCAAGTGGGCGCAGACCCCGGGTGTCGTGAAGATTGTGGTACACCCGCTCCAGACACCCGAAAGCTTTGAGAACAAATCCGCCACGCAGCTGCGCGACGAGATTCACAACATGATTTCATCGGCACTGCCTTACAGACAGGCCGACGCCGCCACCGCGGCAAAAAAGGAGGCCTAGCATGGCTCAGCATTTACCTAGCGAAGAACAGATTATTGCAATTCTGCGCGACGAACCGATGGTCGGTAGCCGCCTACGCAGCGCGCTCGGGCTGCCCAAAAAGCAGAAGATGGCCTTTAAGCAGATGCTTGCCGACATGGTGGACCGCGGGCTTTTGAAGCGTACCAGCCACAAGGAATACCAGCTGGGAGACGGCGAAAGCGTCGAAGAAAAGCGCGAAAAACGCGTGAAGAAGATTGCGGAACAGTACCCCGAAGACAACCGCCGCCTGGGTGCCCGCAGCCGCAGGCAGACGGGCAAGAAAAACGAGACCCGCGTGAAGCGCGGCATTCTGCACCAGACGGGCGAAGAAGAATGGGAAGTGCACGAACTCGAAACCGGCAAGGTGTACGAGATGTGCCACCGCAGGCAGGCCCCGGGCAAGGAAGGCGAAACCATCAGCTTTACGCTGTACCCGCACCCGAAACTCAAGCACAGCTACTTGGCAAAGGTCGACCGCACTGCCGAAGCGATGAATATCAGCTGGGACGAAGTCAAGACAAAGTTCATGGAAGACGCGAACTTGCCGAAGGACTTCAGCCCGGCCATCAAGAAGTATGTGGACGGCGTCAAGGAGCCGTGCGGCAAGGACTTCAAGGGCCGCGTGGATTACAGGCAGCTCACGATTCTCTGTATCGACCCCGATGGCGCCATGGACCACGACGACGCCATTAGCGTGGAACGCACCCCCAAGGGCTACAGGCTGGGCGTGCACATTGCCGACGTGAGCTACTACGTGCCGGAAGGTTCCGAGCTCGACGAAGAGGCTCTGGAAAGGAGCTATACGCAGTACCTGCCGTGGACTGCCGTGCCGATGCTCCCGGATAAGCTTTCGAGCAATGTTTGCAGCCTGCACCAGGGTGT
Source organism: Fibrobacter sp. UWH4 (assembly GCF_900142475.1). Lineage (NCBI taxonomy): Bacteria > Pseudomonadati > Fibrobacterota > Fibrobacteria > Fibrobacterales > Fibrobacteraceae > Fibrobacter > Fibrobacter sp. UWH4. The sequence goes on along the minus strand of NZ_FRAY01000005.1, from coordinate 403,164 downwards.
GGACCGCTGCGCATTCACCTGCATGATGGAACTCGACAAACACGCGAACGTGCTCAGTTGGGATTTCCACCGCAGTATCGTGAAGATTACCAAGTCCATCACCTACGAGCAGGCGATGGAAATGATGAAGAACGGCGACGACGACATCAAGGCGCTCGCCGAGGTGACCGCACTCTTGAAACAGAACCGCACCAAGGACGGCCTACTGGAATTCCAGAGCACCGAATTCGGCTGCAAGTTCAACGAGAAAGGCGAACCGGAAAAGATTTACCCGCGCACGACCGACGAATCTAACTCGTGGGTGGAAGAATGCATGCTCATTGCAAACAACTGCTGCGCGAAGGAGCTCAAGAAGCGTAAGCTCCAGGGCATTTACCGTATCCACGAGGCACCGGATACCAAGGACATCATGGAACTGTACTACATGTACCCGGACCTGTTCAAGGATTCTCCGGTGATGTTGCGCGACCTGGGCAAGCCCCGCAGCGGCGACACGAACCTGAACCCGACGGCATTCAAGCTGTACGAACATTTGGTGAAACGTGCCCAAGGCGACGAGACTCTCACAAACCGAATTCTTCGCAGCATGCAGAAGGCGCATTACGACAGCAACAGCTTCGGCCACTTCGCATTAAACTGGCAGGACTACGCCCACTTTACGAGCCCGATTCGCCGTTACGCCGACTTGTGGTGTCACCGTGAACTCGCGCGCAAGGGCGCCGAGATTACTGCCGAACGCAAGAACAGCGTGATTGAAGTCTGCGACTTGATTTCGGCAAACGAAGTCAAGAACCAGAAGACCGAACGCATTGCCATCAAGGTGTGCAGCTGCTGGATTTTGAAGAGCCACATCGGCGATGACTTCGAGGCAACCGTCTCGGGCATCGAGGAATGGGGCATCTACGTTTCTATCGCAGACCCGATTGCCGAAGGCCTGGTGCGTTTCCGCGATATCGCAGGCGATGACTTCTACGTATTCAACCCGGACCAGGGACTTGCCTTCGGCAAGAAGAGCGGGCGTACGTTCCGGCGCGGCGACAAGGTGCTGGTGCGCCTTTTGCGGGTAGACCCGCTGCGCGGTCAGGCGGACTTCAGCATTATCGAAAAGCTCAGCAGCGAACCGAAGAAGCGCCGCCGTCAAGGCGAATCGCGCGACGACTACCGCAGCCGCGACGTTCATGAACGCGCTGACCGCGCCGCCGCGGCGGAAGCCCTCGGCTACGTGAGCCAGCCCGACGAAGACTTTGACGACGATGTTCCGGAATTTGTTTCGGCACACAGCCACATGAACCGTGGCGGCCGCGGAAAATCTCGCGGCGGCAAGTTCGATTCCGACGCTCCGAGCTTCGAACGTTCTGGTCGCAGTTCTCGCGGCAAGGGCGGAAATTCCCGTAGCGCATCCCGCGATGACCGCGAAGGATTCCATGTCGCAAGCAAGCCTCGCAAGGGCGGCTCCCGCAAGGGTGCCGGTCGCAGCCAAAGGAGAAGGTAAACTCTATTTCAATAATGCCTAAGTGCCATCCGCATAATTCGTTCTGAAGGCTTCCCTAACGTGTCATCCTGAGCGGAGCCCATAGGGCGTAGTCGAAGGATCTAAAAACATGCCAAGCGATTACTACACATACATAATGTCGAATCAAAATAACACCACTATTTATGTCGGTGTTACTAACAGCATAGAACGTCGCACGTTGGAACATATTGAAGGCGTTGGAGCCATTTTCACATCTAAATACAAAATTAACAAACTCGTTTACTTCGAGCGTTACACAGAAATAAAAGATGCTATTCAAAGAGAAAAGCAACTTAAAGGATGGAGAAGAGACAAGAAAAATAGTCTTGTAAATTCAATGAACCCCGAGTGGAATGACTTGATGCGTGGTTGAGATCCTTCGACTCCATCACTTCGTGATTCCGCTCAGGATGACACACTCATATAACTTTCTATTATTTACTAATTATGTCCAGCAACGGTAAAATCATTCTCTACGCCAGCTACCAGACCGGGGAAACTCTCCCCGGGTATGTGCGGTTTGCGCTAAAGCATCTCGCCGAGACTGACTTTACCGTCGTACTGCTCACGAACAAGCGTCCGCTTTCGGCCGAGACAATGTCGTTCCTGGAAGACAACGGGATCAAGCTTTACCTGACCGAAAATCACGGATTCGATTTCGGCATGTGGCGCCGGTTCCTCAAAGACGTCGCCAACGGTCACAACAATTTCGTGGAATTCAACAGCATTACGCGACTGCTGCTCGTCAACGATTCCATCGTCTATTTTCAGAACAACTTCGCCGACTTTATCCGCCGTGCCGAAGCAAGTACCGCCGATGCGGTTTCACTAACGGAAAACGACGAAGTACGTCCGCACCTGCAATCGTTCTTCTTGTACCTGAAACAGGAAGCTCTTGGTGCATTCTACCTGCACCTGCTCGAAACGCCGGAACAGGAAACCTTTTATGAAGTGGTACATCGCCTAGAGATAGGCTTGTCGAGCGCCTTCGAAGAAGCCGAGGTGCAGACGGCATCGCTTTACCGCACCCACTTGCGCGCCCTGTTCGCCTACCCCGAACTGATTGCGCAGGGTGGAGGCTTTATCAAGCGCAAGCTTTTACAGCGCCGTTTCGATTTTATGGAAAAGGTGCACTTTATTCGCCACGGCGCCTACGACGCCCTGAATGCGGACTACCACAAGATGGTCTGCGACGCGGGCCTCGCTCCTGATTTCAAGGAGGAGTGGCTCCCGAAAGCAGTCGGAAGCACCGCCTTCCATGTGGCCGACAAGCTTTGGCAAAAGACATTCGACAAGGTGGGCTGGCCGCTACTCCGCACCGCCATCAAGACGAAGTACAAGCTTCTCAAAAAAGAACTTGTCGGCGACGAGTACAAGTAAAAATGGCCCGCGCAAGCGGGCAATTTCTATTTCACCTTGATAAATGACGTCACCTGGATAGAATCCGTTTCAGAGCGTTCAGGCTCATAACGGGTGTATTTCAGAGTCCATGCAATCGTCGTATCCGATTCCAAATCCGTATTGGAGATATAATAGATGCTTTCCACTATCCTTATCGAATCTGGCCAATGATACCATTTTAATTCACTACCAATTGCAATGGCAAACGTATCTATAGGCACCATTTCTACAGCCCGCAAGGGCAATCCGTCAAATTGCAAATACGAATAAGCCTTGATTTCAATTTTAGCATCATCCCCAGCGGAAAAGTCAAGCGTATCCAAAAGCGAACGTATTTCTGTAGAATCAAATGGATCTGCCGGAGCGATGTAAACTCTTTCAGGCGGAATATAGTCCATCACTCGGGATTCACCATAGTTAATAAAGGACGTATCATTCACGCATTCTTTCAGTTGAACATGAAACGCATCCTTGTAGAGTGTATCGTGCACTTGAACATACACGACATTGGTATCCAATTTAACCAGTTCATATTCAGCATCGTTACGCTTCGTAAACGTCATGGCCAACCCGCACAACGGAAGGACTCCTGTATAATTAGGCTTTCTTGTGCAAGAGAATGCAGTATCGCCAATATCGCAATTCAACAGCCTAGACCATCCAGTCACCGTGTCAAGTTTTCCATTGGCGTTCTTTCGGTAAACAAAGCTATTGTACGAAGTCGTATCGTAAAGGGTGTCGTAAACGGTATCCTTGTAAATGACCAACGTATCGCGAATTACAATCGTATCTTTTGCGAACGTCGTTTCTTGCGGCACTTTGTTCAAGCTATCCACGTCTGATGGCAACTTGTCAAGAGCAGAAGTATCAGGAGTTGAAGAGCCCGGAGTAGACGTATCTGTAGTCACAACAGGGCTAGGCGTCTTCACAGAGTCAGGAGTAGTGGCACTCGGATTTTCTTGCGGGTATGGATTCGTCGCCTCGACATTCAAGGAACATGCCCAAAACAGGGCCACGAGCAAAAACGCCCCTAAAGGCAAAAATATCGATTTTGCAGTGCCGAGTCTCATAAGGTCTCCTGATATTTTTCCAAACTCGCTCCCAAAGATAAAAATATCCCTGCAAAGCAGGGATACTTTGTTATAAACTGCAAAAACGTGTGATTTGTGGCACCGGATTGTGACGCCGTTTTGCTACAAGCCACGCCACAAGTGCCGCCATTCAAGATTTACTGCACCACGATTTTAGCAGCCTGCTGCTTGGAGCCTGCGCGGACGCGGAGCATGTAGAGGCCGGTCTTGGGAGCGTCCAGCACCAATGCGTTCGTGCCCTCGAGGGTCCTCGCGTTCACGATCGACATCACATGCCCCTTCATATCCAGCAGGTCAACGCGCGCATTGGTGCCCGCAAGGCCCGTCGCCTCGAAGGACACCTGCAACTTTCCGCCGAGCCTTGCGGAGCGCAGGCCCTTGAGCGAGTTCTGCGCCACCACCTTCGCGGCAGGAGCCACACGCACCGTCGCAGTCTTCGCATTCGACTTCAGGAGCACCTTAAGCGGAACGCCGTCCTTCATTTCGGTCGTGTTGCCGTCCACCGTCACGTACACGTGGTAACCGTAGGCCTTCACGCCATCGATACCGACGAGCGTCAGATAACCCGCGCGATCGCTAGATGCGGACAGGGCCACGGTCCATTCCATTTCGTCACTTGCCGACTTGATGGACTTGGCGAGAGCGCGCTTGCCTTCGACAATCGAAAGATTCACATGGTCGCCCATGCTTTCAGGAGGTTCTTCGGCGTTGAACGGGTTGTTGCCCGCCCCCAGAATGTTCCAGGCATCCTGCTTGCCGTTCTTGTCAGAAAGTACGGCCTGCAAGACCCAGCGATCCTTAGTAGTCGCCTTCGCAAGCACGCGCTTGGGCAAGGTCCGAGACTTTTCGTACTCAAGCCATTCCTGGTTCGGATCGTCGTACCATTCGTCTTCCCACTCATGCGGGAATTCTTCCTGCCACGGCTCATGATTTTCCTCCGGCTCTTCTTCTTGCCAGAACACCGGTTCCGCAGAGATTTCCCATTTCATTTTCTTGTTCACCTTAACCCAAATCGCTTCGTAGGGATCCAGGGTCGTCTTGCCGTCGATGAGTTCTTCCGGGCTACCCGTCTTCGGGTTGTAACGCCAGAATTCAATTTCCGACTTTTCGTCGATATCCTTGACATAGTCGGCACCATACGAATACAGACCGACAGGCCATCCGTGCGGATTTGCCACCAGGTTCCAGCCGGAACTGACGCTATCGAGGTTCCAAACAATATCCTTGCCGTCATCTTCCATATCGTCGCGCAAGACGAGCGGGAGTCCTTCGAGGGAACTGTACCATGTTCCGCGAGTGGGAATCACCGAGTCTCCCCTACTAAACTGCTTGTACTGCCAGAATTCGCCCGTACCGTATTCGTCCCACCAGTAGAAAACCGGATCGCCAGTTTCCCACTTGATAGCCGACGTGTCCACAGCCGAGAGCGAGAGCATCTGCCAACCCTCCTTTCCGACCGATGCAATTTCGTTGCTGACTGTAAATTCCTGGTAGAATTCGTCCATTTCGGCATCGTCTTCGATCGTTACGACCGCCTTATAGTGGCCACTCTTTTTCAGGAAGGAAACAAAGCTCGTTTCGAGACCACTCGCTACGGAATCCGCCAGCAACGTATCGACAGCGACCTCACCGTTATCCGTATTGACAATACGCAAGTGGACAGAGACAATTCGAGTCGGCTCGAAGTCGCTCGCCCGAATGTTCAGCTGCAAGGCGTTTCCGCGATTCGTGATTCGCCTGTCGGCAAACATAACCGGCGTCTTGTTGGCCTTGGAGAAATAAGCCTTGAGAGTAGATTCTTCAAGGTTGCCCGGCAAAATGTAAGGCAGCGCGTTATCAAAGTTCCAATTATAGTAGTCCCAGTCCAGACCCATATCCGCATAAACAACCTTCACCGACCTTTCGCCACGGAGTACGACCAGCGAATCCAGAACATAGCTCGAATCCGGGGTAGCCTCCACAGTCCATATTACTGCCGAATCGGCAAGATCCAGGCAATCAACGCCATAGCCGGGGCATCGATACATGCTCAGGTCAGCAGGCAAGACAACCGTTCCATCATCACCAATTTTGTGAACAACCGGTTCCATCGTTTTCATCATTCCGCGGTAGTACATAGGCGGTCTACGCTCGACAAGTGCAATAGAACCATTTTTCTGCTCCACCTTGACGCGGACATACCGGATATCTTCGCCAGCACATTCCTCAAGATCGCTCGTCCAACGAGCATAAAGAGTCGCATGCCTGATTTTGTCCCCATCCGGATAGGCTTTTTCAAGTTCTTCTAGCAGCATGTCATCAAGCATCACATAAGCGCGTCCCGAATCGGGCTTTACAGACCAACCCGCAAGGCACTTATCCGCCGTATAAGCTTCCCTCCGGAATTGAGATCCTCTGCTATAGATCCATCCCTCGTCATAGGCATCCCGAAGGACTTCTTCGTCGCCCATGAACTTGTTGGCATAGAACACCTCATCTTCCGTATTCATGTCAAACGTAAAGATGTATTCGGCTTCGGGGACATACTCGCTGAACACAACATTCCATGTACCTTCAGACGTAATGTTCAATTCCGTACTATCATCGACATCTAGAACATTCCCATTATCCATCTCATAAGTAATCTTATTCAAGACGTAGCCTTCATTCGGAACGGCCACGGCAACAAGCCTGACGCCCGGCATTTCTCCAGACTCATAATATCCAGGAACAATCAACGAATTTCCTTCAAAGGAATGCGTCAGTACCGTATCGCCAATCTTTTGAACCAGGTAAAACTCACCGTCGCCCTCTACATTCAGTTTTTGAATGTTAATGAGCCCTCTAGTACCAGTGGAACAAACCGGATTATCCAAGTCTGGAACCATGACATTCACAAAATCCACCGAATCTTCCGTAGCGATCAAGTCTCCCACGACGGACCGGATATTTGAACCATAATTATCGGGGCGAGAATCAACCGTAGTGCCCTTGACTTTCCAACCAACGCTACAACCGCTAGAATTATACAGGAGCGGGGATTCTACACTTTCCAAGGTTGCCTGTTCCATGGAACCGTACCAATCCATACTGTACTCACTATCGATCTTGTTCATCACATAAAGGCTCGTATCGTTCGGATACTCAAACGCCAGATCAAAATGCTTATACGAATAGCTAATCTTAAAGTTCAAGGAGTTCATTAAATTGGGGAGAATCTTGAGCGTTCCTGTCGCCGCATCATAACCAAAGCCCTCCAGTTCCGTTTTCACCCAACCGTTTTCAAAGCCGTCGATACTAATGTCATAGCCGTGATCCGGATTTGTAGAAACCTGGAAGGTCAAGGTATCGTCGACGGCCGGGTACAGGAACACATGGCTATAATACGGTCCATAAGGATACATTCTGGACTTCTGAACAAACGTATCGCCGGCATCCGTCACCTGGGTAAGGACAAGCCCGCCATGATAATACCCACTACCCATCAACGGTTCACCATTCTCATCATAGGCGACCACCCCCATTTTCAATCCCTCTATTGCATTGGTTACGACAGCCTCCACCGGATACAGCGTCACCTCATTTTCAGAGACAGTATAAACTTTAGATGACTTGTCCAAGAATTCCTTATCAAATGTGCTTGAAACAAGGCTCTCGTCATCTTTTTCCAGGCTCCACTGGAGCGGTTTAAACTCGTACAGATCAATATACTGAGTCGGACTCAAGACATACGCATTGGGGAACCTATTTTTATCCCCAAAATTCATCGTCTTGGGAGAGCTGAAGTTATCAGCCAAGACAACGATCGTATCCTGTAACGAATTAACGTCAAATGTTACTGTATAGTCAAAGCCCAAGTCGACATTAAATTCAATATCGCTATCTTCAGCCACGATTTGCGTCAGGTAGATTCGCTGGGCGGCAGCACCAGCACTTGTCTGGTAGAACGACTTGTCGTTTTCTGAATAGCCTTCGGCAGGAATTGCATGGATTTTAAAGGAGAACGGAATCGCTTCACTGTCACCCGTAGTAGGATCAAAAGTCATCACCTTTGGAACTTGCAAGGTAAAAAGCGTTTCGTCATCGACATCCCTGACAAACGAATGCTTAATGGTATCAGCCTTGGTGCCCGCGACATCGTCATCCACTCCAATAATCTGCCACAATTCCAAGCCATCCAGGTTTTCACCATGAGCCGTCACGGTCAAGTTCCCCAAATCCGCACAGTCAGGTTTTGTCCCGAGAGCATAGTAAACAGGGTAAACCGTCGTCGATAAATCCTGGATTACATTATTGTCAAATTTTGTTACGGAAAGATTATTGAGTCCAAAAGTCTGCTCCGTAGACCAGGCAAGGCAACCATTGACCGCATATAACATGGGCATCGTCACATCGGAGCCACTTTCTATAGTATATTCCTTTGAATCGGGCCACAGGCTACCCAAATAGCTATCCGGGACATAGTAATCCACTAAATCGCCACCCATATCGGTCGGGGCACTTACGGTCGGACGAATAAAGGTCACCCGATATTTCGCATATTCGAGAGCCACGTTAAGTGTCATGGACGAATAGGTCCTTGTATTTACGACCAGAGTCGTATCGTCTGAACCAAAGTTCAATGCATGTAACTCGAAATCAAGCGTCTCGCCCGTCGTGTTAGGCGTATATGCAGGGCTGGCACTATCCGTTTTCACGAATTCCAGTTCCGATATGGAGTAACCAGGCCGTGTCTGGAAACTCACCTTAAAAATCAAGGTATCGTCGGCAACAGGGAGTATTACCTGATGGTGGTATTCGCCAGCTTTATTCACATCTTCTTCGTTCAACATTCCATGTTCAATATCAGTTTCGTTAAAAGACTGTTTTAACGTTACCGTTACGGGGGGATCATCCGACAAATCCACCGTCCCATCAAAATCAATCACATAGTTAAGCGGAAGAATCTTGCTGGCATCAATAACGTTACAGACATCATTCCAATAAACATAGGCGGTAGTACTGCTGTCAGGTCCAGTGGCAGGATTGAAATACAAGAAACTGCTATTAATGTAGTCTTTATAGTACTGAGGATCAAAGAACGTATTGACGACAGCAGTGACTTCGCTTGCGTTTTCTTTCGGCGACCAAGCCAACATCGTGGGACATTCGTTTGTATAAATCCTGGGGAAACGAGGGCCTTCAACCGTCATTTTCGAAGGATCTATCGTAAACCAGCTGCGTCCCAGAAACACCGAAGACAGATCCATTCCTGCAGGCAGATTCAAATCAAAGGACACGTTATAATTAACAAGAGTGTAATCGGGAACAATGGACAATTTTTCCGTGACTGTATTGCCGTATTTTTTTTGAGCTATAAAACTAGCCTTTTTGACGCTATCCAGAATAACCAGATCTTCGGCTTTATTTACATCGAGATCCGAAATAGTCCATTTCACGGTCCCGCATTCGCCCATTTTTTCCACAAGCGCATCAACCGTTCCAAAGAACAAGTTTTCCACACCGCTACTATCAAGTTCGGGGGCCGAGCAACCATTCTTGGTTGCGTCATACAGATAAGTAACAGAATACGTGTCCTTTATCTTATACCCAGTCCAATACTTTCCAATGCTACTAACCCTGACTCCCGCGCCATAAGGAAGCTGCAAATCGTACGGTTCCGCAGACGCACTAGACTCGATCATTTCCACCATCGAACTATTCTTATCTAAGCCATAGATATCAACCTCAAAATCAAATTCTTTCGGATTTGCAATAGCCAACATCGGGTAATGTCCATACGTTGCCGATGAATACTTCAGAACGATTGTTTTAACATCGCTTATGCCGGCATTCCTGATATTTTGGGCAATGTCCTGGAACGACCAGAACTCCATACCTGCGGGGGTTGTAGAAGCCAAACCGTTAATCACGCTACCATTTTCATCTAGCAATTCAAGCTCATAGTTCAACACATATTCTAGGCCAAAGCCTTCGCTATAACTCACCACATTCGGAACAAGCTGCAGCGGAGCATCGCTCCCATCTACAAAAGAGTCCACTCTTGGGGTCAAGAAGCCTAAAGCAGTGGTTGTCACATCTTCAAAATCTCTACAGTTATTCTGACTGTCACAATACTTGTAAACGACATCGTAGCTCGAAGGCGGAACAACTAGGCCCACGAAATAAGAATCAATTTCATTCGGCAACGAAATTATATTGCCAACACTATCAACAAGCATTGCTTTTGATCCAACAGCAGCAACAATGTTTTCAATTGAAACCTTAACATTAGAGTTCAACGAACCAGACGCATCCGTATAACTAATGTAACTAGAAGCTATAAGAGAATGAGAGTAATCACCATTATAGTTTAAGAACTGAACCCAATTATCCTTAAGTCCTAAACTTGTTTTTTCTGGATCTTTTAAATTCTTTGTATGCACCACCACCAAATGATTAGGTGTTTTAGTCGTGTTCACGCAAGAGGGCAGGCCATCATTAAAAATGCCATCGCTCACCCATAAGGCTGTTTTTCCTTTGGATTCTAAATTGTAGTTTAACAGAGCCGCAAAGAGTCCTGACTTCATGTCCGCTTCCGAAGCAATTCCATTCGCAGAGCGGATCAAAGGCGACGCAAACGTTCCAGCAAAGAAATCCATATATGACGTGCAAGCAGACATTCCACCTTCTACACAATCATCATTTCTATAATAATTCAAATCTCCCGTTGCCGTCAACGAACCATAGGCATTGCGCACATTCGCATATATCTTATCAGATCCCTCAGACCAGACAAACCCGTTCTGATAAAATTCTTCCCCACCCACGCCAAGTTCAACGCCATCTTCGCCAAAGTGGTAGTTGTTATATAATGTTACGTTATTGTCATAGGCTTCGCTCGTCTGACCGATAATATATCCAACGGCACTCGCTCCCTGAACGGAGCCTCCCGAAATACCACCTTTCGTAAAAGTATTGTTGATGTCAATAGACCCATTGCCCTCAACATACCCCAATATGCCACCCGCTCTCGTTTTTGACGACACGGACCCCCGATAATAAGACTTCGTTATCGCAATAGAACCATCGGTAAAACCAACAAGACCGCCAGCATTAATTTGGCCATTGACTTTGCCATCGGTTACAGCTACATTGTTCAAGGCCATACCGCCTTCTTCTGCGAAACCCACGACAGCCCCCGCATGATGGTAGGCATCCACAGTCACATTTTTTACCGCTACATTTTCTATCGAGCCAGAGTAATTCTTGGCATAGCCGAACAGGGCGCCTGCGTAATCCGCCTTAAAATAGGAGTCCTCAATTTCAATGTCTCTGATTGAATTAGAATAATATTCAAAGTCGAGAGACACAACTCCCGCATGCGAACCGTCACCAGACAAGCTAAAATAGACATCCGAGAACTTGACATTCAAAATGCCTCCAGCCGAACCATGAACTATGCTAACAAAACCGATACCATCATTATCATCTATAGACTCATAGCAGAGTCCCGATATGGTATAGCGCTTTCCGGCTTCACTGCTAATAGAACGACCTTCGGTCAATTCCAGGTACTTACCCTTGAACCCGTCCGGGGACCCCGTACAACCAGACTCCGTATGCCCCGCAAACGCGATATCCGATTTCAGCACAACCGAGGCAAAATTCGAACCAAGCCAACCGCTAACGTACCCATAGGCATCCGTCATGTTATCACGCACCTGACTTGGGACCGTTTCATCGAACCAGTACACAAAGCAGGTTTCATCCGCCTCATCAGGTTCAACCTGAGATACAACCTGACGAAATTCCAGTCGATCCGCAGTGGAGTCATCGTCTTCATCAACTTCCTTGAAGCAGAAATACTTCGTCCCCTCGGCTGCAAAAGAGACCGCAGACAAGGCCAGCAGACCAACAATGAATAACGCATGAAAAACCGGAATCTTTTTCATAAGGAATCCTCTGTTTATATCCGTAAACAAATATAGTTTTCTTACAAGAAGTTTACAAGAATATAACCTTCAATCTAACGAACAAAAAATCCCCGGGCCATGCGGACCGGGGACTTTCTCCGTTAAAACTCTACTACTTCACGACTTCGGCGTCGACGACCTTCTTGCCATTCACGGTTTTCGGTCCATTATTGCCGTTGTCGCGGCGGATAATCTTGTACTGAATGATGCTCCAGAAGTTGGACACAATCCAGTAGAGCACGAGGCCGGAGGGCATCACCGCGCTGAAGAGGAACATCATGGCCGGCATCATCCAAGTCATCATCTTTGCCTGGGCGGGGTCCATGGCGCCGTTGCCGCTCATGGTCACCTTGGTCTGGAAGTAGGTGGTAACCACCATAATCCACGGGAGGAGAGCGAGGCCATCGGGCATGAGGAACGGAATACTGAAGCCGTGGAAAATCACGTCGCTGCGGCTGAGGTCGGTAATCCAGAGGAAGGCCGGCATGCCGCGGAGTTCAACGGCGCGACCGAGCACGAAGAAGAGGCCCATGAAAATCGGCATCTGAATAATCATCGGGAGGCAGCCGCCGGTGCAGCTCGCAAGCGGGTTCACGCCGTTCTTGGCGTAAAGCTCCATGATGGCGGCCTGCTTCTTTTGCGGATCGCTACGGTACTTCACATTGATTTCGTCGAGCTGCGGCTTGAGCTTGCTCATGGCAGAAGTCGACTTGAGCTGCTTGATGGTGAACGGGGTCGTAATGCCGCGAACAATGAAAGTCACAAGGATAATGGCGACGCCGTAGTTCGGAATGATGGAGTAGAAGAACTTGAGCAGCTTGAGGAGCATGGCGCAAATCCACACGAACCAGATGCTGGAACCGGGGAACCACTTGGAGCCCGTCACGATAATCTTTTCGTAGCCCTGGCCGAGCGATTCGACTTCGGACCATTCCAGCGGGAGCACCATGAAATTGTAGGCAACGGAATCGCCGCGCACGGCGTCTGCAATGGAGAGGCTGTAGGTACCCGGATCCGGGTTGCCCTCGGTAGCCAAATTGATGTGCTTGGCCTTGACCTGTGCCGGCACCGGAGAATCGAACTGCACCGACATGGCCACGTACTTACGGCGCATGCCGACCCAGTAGTAGTTGGCGTTGTCGAAGGTCATGGCATCGTTGAATGTTTCGCGTTCGGTGATTTCGTTGTTCTTGAAAATCACTTCGCTAAAGAAGTAGCTTGTACCGCCGAAGCTCTTGCCCTTCGGGAATTCTTCGGTTTCACGCATGCCGCCCTTCCAGGAAAGCTCGTACTTGTCGACGCGGAAGCCCTTGAACTTGTTCACCTGGCGAACAGCGACGCCAGCCTTGGTGAAGCCGTAGCTACGCACCAACTGGTTGCCGTTGGCATCAGTAAAGACAAACTGTACCGTAGTATCGTTTTCGACATTGATCCATTCCGGAGCATCGACATCGAACAGGACTTCGGAAAGGTCGGCACCGCCGAGGTTCAGGTCGAGGGCGCCGAGCGCGGTATCCTGAATGAGTTCGGGGAAATGGTTTGCGGAATCCGGCAGGGCCTTGACGATAACGCTCTGGACCTTGCCGCCCTTGTTGCTCAGGGTCATGATGAACTTGTCGGTTTCGACCGTGACCGTGCGCTGGGCGACAACCTTCGGGGCTTCTGCAGCGGCAGAATCTGCGGTGGATTGCTTCGCTTCGCTCGCAATGACGTTTGCGCTATCGGCGGTGGATCCGGCCACTTCGGCAGGCTCAGTGACCTTGTCCGTTGCCGGAGCACCGAGAACCGGGGCGGCCTTGACTTCGGCAGTGGAGCCGGGGAGCACGAGTCCGTTTGCAGACGGAGCTGTGGAGGAATCGGCGACCTGGGCGGCAGCTTCCTTGGCGGCGGCCTTCTGCGCAAGCTTCGCCTTTGCGGCAGCCTCGTTGTTCGCCGAGTTCATGAAGAACCACCAAATCATGATGGCGCCGATAAGAACGGATCCGATGATAGTATTCTTGTTCATCTTTTTTCCTTTCTGGGCGGGACCGGGTCATAACCGCCCTTGCAAAACGGGTTGCACCTTAAAATTCTGAAAACCGCAAGATAGAAACCTTTAAACACTCCGTGTACGCGGATGGCCTCGATGGCATACTGCGAGCATGTCGGCTGGAACCTGCAAACGCCACTGAAGAAGAAAGGATGAATCAACTGGTACAGCCGGATGGGCGCAATCAGGAGCATTTTCAACGCGCCGTGAAGCTTTCCCCAAAAACCGCTGTCCCCACCATTATCCATTGGGCAAGTTCCCCAGGTCGAGCCCCTCGGTCCATTCCATTTTCTTGAACACCTTGAGCGCCGATTCGCGCATGCGCGCCGAGGACATGACCTCGGAATTGTCACTCACGATAATCATCGCCCAAACGGGCTTCGCTATATGGGGAACCCTTTCAAAAAACAGGGGCCGCAGCAATCTACGGCACTTGTTGCGGTAAACTGCGTTACCGTTCTTCTTTTTCGCCAAAAAGCAAAAACGACAAAAACCGTCCGGGCTTTCTATCCAACGCATCGTGAAAGACGGCGTGCGGATGAACTTCCCATGGACGGCTACTTGCCGATAAGCTGGCTGGTTAGGCAGCCTATAGGAGCGCAACGAGGCTATGAGCCAATCCTACTTTTTGTAGATGGTGTCGCTCACGGTGAGGCGCTTGCGACCCTTGGCGCGACGACGGCTCAGAACAGCACGACCCCAACGGTCTTCCATGCGGGCACGGAAACCATGCTTGTTGGCGCGCTTACGATTATGAGGCTGGAATGTTCTTTTCATTGTAGTAACCTTTATTAAAAGTCAAATTTTTTGAGTCTCAAAATTAGAAAAATTCCTAGATAAATCAAGGGGTCAAAGGGTCGTGTAAGCAAGTTTTACGGACATTTTTACGATTTCCCCGCAGACAATTCAATTTATCAACAATCTATCAACAAATAATTATTTTTTACCCGCTGTTGCAAAGATCTCGGAACAGTTCCTTGGAAATGTCGCTGTCGGAATTGACCCAGTAGTCGAAGGAATGCGGCTCGGTCAAGCTCTTGCTATGGACAAAGCAGATATTGCAGCCCAGTTCCTTGGAAATCATCAGGTCATGTGTCACGATGATGATGGTCGTTTTGAACAGCATACGCATGTTGTCAATCAGCGGCAGCAGGTTGCGGCGGTTGTAGTTGTCAAGTCCCGCCGTCGGTTCGTCCATCAGCAACAGTTTCGGGTCCATCGCCCAGCTACGAGCAATCGCCACACGTTTCTGCATGCCCATACTCAGCATGTGCGGGAACATATCGGCCTCGTCGCGGACTCGCATCAGGTCCATGGCCATATTGATCTTTTCCTCGATTTCGGCCGGAGTGCCCACCTTGTGGTAACGCAGCGGCAAGGCGATGTTGTCGCGTACGCGCAGGTTCGAAATCAAAGCCCCGTTCTGGAACACCATGCCCACCTGACGCTTTGCCACTTCGAGCGCAGTCAGCCTTTCAGGAGGAATATATTCGCCAAAATAGAAGATGTTGCCACGAGTCGGACGAATCAGACCCGCGATAATTCGCAAGAGGGCACTCTTGCCCTGACCGGAACCGCCGCCAATGCAGATAGTTTCCCCGCGCTTCACACTCAAATTCACATCCGAGAAAAGTTCCTTTTGCGGGTCGGTTTCTACACGCTGGAAAAAACCAAGCGTCCGGGGCTTGGAGAACATCGTCCCTGCGATATCGCGATACGCAAGGTGAACATCTTCCATTCTTAAGGCTTCGTCCAGCATTAGATAATCGTCGAGAAGTTGTTCATGTATTCAACAAAATAGACTAGCGACAGGAACACGTCCGCAAGCACCACGTACAAGAACGACTTAATCACGGAGCGGGACACCGCCTTGGGAACCTGCCGCACGTCGCGAGTGATGTTCAGGGCCTGGTAGCAGGCGTTGGTCGTGATAATCGCACCGAATACGAGCGGCTTCACGATAATGAACACGAAGTCCGTCATCGAGATGGCGCTCAGGATTTCATGGCTAAGATACGACCAAGTCAACTGGATATTAATCATGTTGCCACTCAGCAGAACAGCGCCCTTGGTCACTAGGTATCCCCCACAAATGGCGCTCAGACTAAAGAAAAAGTTCATGATGAACAAGGCGATGCAACCACCAATCAGTCCCGGCATCACCAAGAAACGGATCGGATCGACACCCATAGTCGCCAAGGCATCTACTTCGGAATTGATGACCATGCTACCGATGTAGGTCGTAAGGGAAGAACCGCTTCGGCCTGCAATCAGGAACGCCGTGAGGATAGGTCCCAGTTCGCGGATGATGACCACCACGATCAGGCTTCCCACCACGTCGGAAAAGCCCATCTTTCCCATCATGGAAATCACTTCGATAATCACAATGGTACCAAACAAGGTCGCCACGACAAAGAGAATCGGGAATATTTCGACCCCCGTAAAGAAGGTCTGCATGATAATGTTTCGGGAGTCGGTCTTGAAGTTACGGCTGCGCGAGAAGAGACTGGCGACAGCCTTGAAGAAAAGGGCGCAAAGCTGGCCCATAGGACGGCGCAACAAGAATATGCCGAGCAAGTGAAACATCCTCGCCGGCAAAGTCAAGCGTTGCCAATTCCTCGAAGCCTTCTTATACATTCTCTTGTCCGGTCAATCCTAGAGCTTCCAAAATGTTCTGCCATAAAGCGTCCAACCCGAACTTCTTGAGAGAGCTCACACTCAGCGGGTTCTGCTCAAGACCGAAATTTTCACGGATCGAGCGCAAGCCCTTCGAAAGTTCCGACTGATTCGCCTTGTCGCGCTTGCTCGCAACAATCAGTACGGGGCAGCCCGACGCGTGGATGTTCTCGACCGTCTCGATATCGATGGCATGTCCGCCGTGGCGCACATCCACCAAATACACGAGACCTTTCAGGTCCTTGCACTTTTCCACATAGTCGCGGATAAAGTCGGACATCTGGTCGCGCTTGCTGTTACTGACCTTTGCAAAGCCTACACCAGGTAAATCTACTAGAAAAAAGCGGTTGTTGACTTTGAAAAAATTCAATTCGCGGGTCTTTCCGGGGGTTCTTCCGACTTTTACCAGGTCCTTACGGCCCATCAAGGCATTCATGAGCGACGATTTACCCACATTCGAACGCCCCAGGAAGGCAATCTGCGGGAGCCTTTCTTCGGGGAGATGCTTGATACTTGTGGACCCCTTCACAAATTCTGCGGAGACAATCTTGTAGCCGCCCACCACCACGGGAGCATGGTGTTTCACTTTCGGCGGCAAGTTCGCCTTCATTCCTTTCGCCATTTTCGGGGACTGCACTTTCTTTTCTTCCTGCATCATAAGCTGACTCTCCCTTCGAAGGCGCGGAGCATGGTGACTTCATCGACAAATTCAAGGTCGCTGCCCATCGGGATTCCGCGGGCAAGACGCGTGCGCTTGACATTGACGCCCGCGAGCATCCGGTCGAGCATCAGGGCGGTGCTGTCCGCCTCGGGGCTGGAACCAAGAGCGAGGATCAATTCCTCGACACCTTCTTCCTTAATGCGCCGGACCAGCTCCGGCAGGTGCAAGTGTTCGGGGCCGATACCGTCGAGCGGCGAGATCACGCCTCCCAGAACAAAGTAAGTGCCCTTGTAAATTCCGGAACGTTCGAACGGGACGATGTCGGAACTTTTCTCGACCACGCAGATGGACTTGGAGTCGGGACGCGACTTGCACACGGGGCACAGGTCCTCGTCGGTAAAGGCGTAGCAGCGCGGACAGGGGTGAACCCTGTTCTTGGCATTCAGCAGGTTTTCGGCAAAGCGTTCCACATCGGCCTGATGCTTGGTCAGGATATGATAAGCGAGGCGACGGGCGGTCTTGTGCCCGATTCCAGGGAGCGACGAAAATTCCCCAATTAACGCTTCTAGGCTTTGCGGCTCAATGTTCATTGGTAAAGCTGTAGGTCTCGTTGATGCAGAGTTTCAGCTGTGCCGAATTCAGTTTCAGTTCAGAAAGGCTCGTGCGGATAGAGTCGCGGTCGTCGAGTTCCACGGCATCAGCTAGGCGCAAGAGGGCTCCCAGACGGCCACTGCGGTTAAGGAGCGCTTCCTGCATTTCGTCGTCGGCCGGAGCATCCGGAAGGATCGTCTCGAGCGGGGCGCGCACAAGTGCATCCATACGGCTTATGAGGCCGACCATGAACGCCTTCGCGCAGAAATCGTCGTCATTCTCGTCGATGGTGCGGGCGAGGCTTTCCAGGAACTTCGCACGGTGGCTCGCGTTCTGGAACAGGGGCGAACTCTGCGGAGTCATGCCAAGTTCCGGGCGCGCGTAGAGCATAAGCATCAGCCACTCCTGGATCCGCTGCATACCGACCCATACGATGGCATCCTTGACGGAAGCGATACGGCCGTGCCTGGTCTGCGCATCGGAGTTCACGAAACGGAGCAGGTTCTGCGAGATATCCTCGTGAGCCGAAAGGGTGTCGCACAGATCCTCGAGGCTCGGACGCGACTTGATGCGGAGGAGCAGTTGCAGGATAGTCGCCGAAGTAGCGTCGATCTTGCGGCCGGTCACCAGTTCGGGCTTTGCAAAGAAGAAGCCCTGGAAGTAGTCGTAACCGGCTTCTTCGCAGCGCTTGAAAGTCGCTTCGTCTTCCACCTTTTCGGCGAGGAGCTTAATTCCCATCGTCTTGAAGAAGGTCGCCGCAGCAGCCATCGACTGAAGCGAATTGTCGACTACGTCCATCTTCACATAAGACACGTAGGGGAACAGCGGCTTGAACCGCGTGATGAATTCCTCGTTGAAAATGAAATCGTCGAGCGCCAGTTCGAAACCGAGCGCCCTGTAGCGCTGGACGGCCTTGACGATCGCATCGTCGACTTCTACATCCTCTAGGACCTCGAGCACAAAGTACTTCGGGTTCAGGAGTCCGAAGAGGTTGTCGAGCAGCATGTTACGGCTGCAGTTCACGAACGCCTTATTCTTGCCGATCAGGCGCTGGATGCCGATATTGTTCAACACGTTCTCGAGCACCTGCGCCGTCGCGAGCACATCGCTAGCAATGACCGCAATATCGCTTTCGGGCGAATCGCGGAACAGGAGTTCGTAGGCGTAAATTTTTCCGTCGCGATCGAGAATCGGCTGACGGGCTAGGTAAGCGAGAGAATGCATTTCAAAGGTGATTAGTGGTTGGTGGTTAGTGGTTAGGAGGAACGTTTCGCCTTACGGACTGTGTACTAATCACTAACCACTGCATACTGAATTTAACGCTCCGCGTTAAATTCTAGCGCTCTTGATACCGAACAGGAGAATGCTGCGTGCGCCGGCGTCCCAGAGCTTGTCCATGATGGAATTGGCTTCTTCCTGCGGAACCATGGCCTTCACGGAATACCATTCGCGACCGTGCAACTTGGTCACCGTCGGGGCGTCGAGACCCGGAGTCAGTTCGCAAGCCTTCTGCAGCAGTTCGGCCGGGCAATCGTACTCGATCATCATGTACGACTGGGCGACCAGCTTGCCCTCGATGCGGCGGATAAGCGTGTTGACCTCTTCGAGTTCGGTCTTCTGCGGGTTGCAGAACAGGGCCGCATTGCTACGGAAGAGCGGCTCGCCCACGATACGCAGTCCAGCCTGCTTGAGCGTCGTACCCGTTTCGACCACGTCGACAATGGCATCGGCCACGCCGAGACTCACCGAGATTTCGACGGCGCCTTCGAGCACCACGAAATCCATCGGCTTCTTGTAGTAGCCTTCGACGATGTTCGGGAAGCTGGTGGCGATAGTGGAATTCTTCAGTTCATCGAGGGACTGCACCGGGCTCTCGTTCGGCACGGCGGCGCACATCTTGGAGGCGCCATAAGGCAGGTCGAGAACCTTGACCGCCGGGCTCTTGGCTTCGGCGTTGAAGTCGATTCCGGTAATACCCGCGTCGATAATGCCGCGACCCACGTACATGGGGATGTCGCTGGGACGGAGGAAGAAAAACTCAATCCCGTTCTTGGTATCGAGTTGCGTCAATGTCTTGTACGGCTTGGAAGCCTTGTAGCCGCAAGCCTTCAGAAGTTCCTGGGTGGGCTCAAAGAGCATGCCCTTATTCGGGAGAGCTACCTTAATCATAGTTTTGCGTACACTTCTTCGAGGGTGAGACCTTTTTCGGCCATCATCACGGCCACATAGTAAAGCACCTGGGAAAGTTCGAGGCACTGGGCGTCGCGGCTTTCAAAGCGGGCGGCCATCCAGCTTTCGGCGGCTTCTTCGACAAGCTTCTTGCCGATACCGTGCGGGCCCTTCTTGAAAAGTTCCGTGGTTCCCTTGCCTTCGGGCATTTCCTTCTTGCGCTGGCAGGCCAGTGCGAACATTTCTTCAAACGTCATGATAGACCTCGTTATGTTTTTTACGAGTTAAAAGATAGCTTTTAACGGACCGGATTGTCATAGGAACAAGCCATTCTTTATATATTTAGCCGCGATGAAGAAGAAAACACTCCTTAAACTTTCCGTTTCTATCGCCATTTCCATGGCCGCGCTTACGGGTTGTTCCAAGGGCCTCAAGCCCAGCGACCCCGATGTTTACCGTAACAAGACAGGCATTATCGGCGTATTCCGCCAGTCGGCCTTCTACTGCGAAAACGTGATGCCGCAGTACATGACGCTCGGCCCCCAGAAAATCATGGTCAAGTCCGGCTGGAGCAACGAACAGGACAACCTGTTCATCAGCGAAATGAAGCCGGGAATCGCCCCGCTCTACAGCTACGAATACAGCTGCGGCGATGACGAGACCAGGCTCAAGCTCGACACCACCGACAACGGCAAGAAGGCATTCCCCTACGCCGTCAAGATTCCCGACCAGGGATTCTGCAAAATCGTCATTTCTTTCCTCGACAACGACAACCTGTTCTCGCACAACGACGCACTCCTCAAGGAATACTTCGAACGGAACGAAGTCGCTGCGGGCTACCCGAACATTCCCTACTGCGATGTCATCGACACCAAGGGCAACGTCGTCACCTTCATGGACCGCGACTCGCTCAACCGCGAACTCTACGCCGAGGCCGTCAAGAAAGCCAAGAACCTGACCGCAGACGACATCTACCCGCTCGTTTCCATCGAAGGCAGTTCCGACATGGCGAGCCTGAGCGGCGACAACTCGCAGGTTATCCTAGTCACCTGGCACAACACCCCCGACGAATTCAAGGACGGCCAAACCATATCGCATACCGACAAGGTCATCTGGGCGTTCACCGACAAGGAATTCCTCAGCTGGTTCCGCGAAAACCACGAAAAAGTCGACAACTGGGATCTGCGACTCAAGCAGCTCATCGGTATGTCGCCGGAAACCAACAACAACTACTTTACCGTATTCTGGGCGAACGTATCCGACGTATTCCGCCCCGCCTACTATCCCGAAATCAACAGTGGACTCATGAATACCACCTTCTCGAGCTCCTTCGAAGAAGACATGAGCGAAAACGCGATGTGGTTCAAGAACTGGTTCGACAAGACGAGCGCCACCATCTACAGCAGGGACGGCGGACATCCGTGGACCAGACTCGGCTACACCTACGACTGGGGAAATCCGGACCGCAAATACGGACTCTCTGAATTTATCGTAAAGGAAGGCGCCCCGATCGAAGTCAAGTTCACCAGGAACAACAAGGCGTTCCTCAAGTGGATCAAGGATAGACTATAATTCGGAATTCGGATTTCGGAATTCGGAATTCAGAGTTACTAAGGGTTTAAGTGGGCAAAGCTTAGTTGGCCGGGCTTAGAACTTAGAATTATTGCGGACTAGGGTACGGAAAAGCTCCTGGTCCGCATTTTTGTATTTACGTTCGAACGCCGTTTCAGGATTCTCGGGACTAAAATTCGCGCAATCGACATGAACATTTAACGAGAGACAGTCGCCAGCGATGCGGGCCGCCTCGGCAAATTCGCGAGCGTAAATTTCCCAGTTGGTACGGAGTTCCGTCACGGGAGCCAACCGGAGCATCGTCGGGAAAATCGGATGTAAATGAAAACGCCGGGTCGCTTCGCTTTCCTTGGGCCACGGGTTCGGATAGTAGAGCGCATGGTGCAAAATTTTCCACTCCCCTGCCAACACCTTCTCGAGCGCGAGCCGCCAGAAATCGAGCAATTCCGCGCGGACCCAGAAGGCATTCGAAGGGACCGCCATCCCGGTAGACGCACCTGCGGGGGCGCCACACGGTTCACCTTCCGCCGCACATTCCAGCTGCCGTTCGTTCCCCGCCTTGGTCAGGCGCACCGCCGACTTGTCAATTCCGATAACCGGGACATTCGGGAACTTCTTTGCCAAGTGCAGCGTACTTTCGCCGGTACCGCAACCGGAATCGAGGACCAATTCGGCACAGCCTGCACCGACACGGTCTGCACCCACGCCCCCTGTATTGCGCGCAGCATAGAAATTGTAGATGAACTCGCAAACCTTCTCAAACGCCTCGCGAGTATGGTCCGCCACAGGGCGCAAAAAAGAGGTCGTCGCATACTTGCGAACCACCTCTTCCAAATTCCTATAGATGTCTTCTTGGTTTGATTTTACCGAATGAACTACGTTACCATTGGATTGCTTCGTCACTCCGTTCCTCGCAATGACGTATAGCTATTTTTCCCAAATGGACAGGCGGTCACCGCCGATCAGTTCGATGTCGTCGAGCCAGATTTCCACAACCGGTTCTGCAGGGTTCGCCTTGAAATCCCAGTCGAGCTGGTTCACACATTTGTACGAATACTGGCTATTCAAAATATCGGCCAGCGGAACGCTCACACGCTCCCATTCGTCAGACATCCTGTATTCAAACCTGGCTATCTTCTGGTCTTCTATCGGCAAGTTCGCATCGACCACGGTAAAGACAATGATTCCCTTACCCTTGATGCGGAATGCGACGGAATCGACCGACGAGATGTCGTTACAAAGTTTCTTGTCGCTCTTGCCAAGTTCAACACCCATTGTTGCCCACGCCCAATACTGTTCGCCGGTAGAATCTTCAAAGCTTTCGCCCATCTCGGCAGCCACATGGGCCACAATATTTCCGTCTTCATTTTCGAGCTTAAAGATGTGATTTTTGCCGAAAATAAGCGTGCTGTCAGGAGTCACCGTTTTTTCGGAATAGCTGAAGAACCACCAGCCACCATCGTAGGTGCGGGCCGGCATAAAGCGGTTCTGGTAGTTGGAATCCTGGAAATCGTCGAGCAGGAGCGCACGGCTTTCTTCGGCGAACGTACTGGATGTAGACTTTTCACCGGCAACGGCCTTCAGGTAAGTACTCGTCGTATCCTGATTATCGACATCAGAAATGAACACCAAGCTAAGCGCGCCTTCGGGAAGTGAATCGAGCGTAAAAGAGCCGTCCACCACCCTGGCGGAGTGTTCCATACCGCGAACCTTGACCGTACCATTGGCAGAAGGATCGCCCACGCTGCCCGACACCGTCGCCATTTTCTTGAGCTCATCGCTGCCCAAGTCAACATCCTTGCCGGAAACCTTGACCGGAATCTGCAGAGCTTCGCCATTGAGACTCGCCTCTAGCGTATAGTCGCCTTCGGTCACGCCCTCGATAGTCACGCTACCCTTCTTGTCGGTCTGGGCGGAATAAGCCTTATCGCAATCCAGGCCTTCGCTGTCCATCAGGCGAACCCTAGCCAAAGCCGCAGGGACCTTGTCCGCAGTCAAAATTTCGGCCGTAATCGCATTACCCGCCTCGGTACCGCTCGGGCCACCGCCTGCCGTCTTGGTGCCGCCATCGCCACATGCCGAAAGACCCAGCCCCAAAGTCAGGAGCAAGGCAGCAGAAGATACGGTCTTTGCCGTACGGGCCATGTCGAACGATTTACGTTGCACATTCCAAAAATACAAAAATTCGTTGCGACCGAACATTAGACCCCCTTGTTTTGCGGGGAGGCACCCGTATCGGGGTCATCCACCTTGTCAGAAAGGGGGAACATCGCGATATTCAAAGCGTACACACGGTCGGCACGTTCGCTCTGGCGGGCAAACTGCAGCAAGCCACGACGGAATTCCTCGATGCGGTGACGAATTTCGGGCAGGTCGGATTCGTCGGCAGTAAACACGACCGACGAAATGTCGCGTTCCTCGGGTTTGTGGCGGTCAATCGATTCCTGGGCAAGCTCGAGCGTGTGCCTGTGGAAATCGCGCACCGCCTGGCTCTTGACCTCGCCGCCGGTACTGATAATCTGGTCGGTAATATTCCAGCCGCCGTTGCCGTCGGGAACCACAAGGCCAAGCTGCTTCAGGATTCCGAGTGCCGAGCGCGCCTCGTCCTGCGAAATGGGCGGATTCAGCCCCTTGGCAAGCTTGCCGACATCACTCGTGTCCTTGGTGATGCCGATCAGGGCACGGAGAGCCGCACACGCCCAGCTGCCGAAATACGAAAGTTCAGGCGTCGACAGGACTCGCGTTTCCATGGAACGGAGCTCCATAAGCCGGTAATACAATTCCGAAAGAGCCTGTTTCGCCTTGGTCTTGTTAAAACGGTACAAAGTCTTGAAGTATTCGGCACGGCGGTCGTCCAGGCCGCAGATACGGATGAACGCGGGAAGCGTGCTCTCGTTCAGGTGTCCCTCTTTCTGGAACACGCGCACAAGCCAGGCCGGGTCCACACCGGTCTTCTGGCCGAGATAACGGTACGAGGTAAACGGGCTGCCTTTCTTGGTCTCGACAAACCAGTCCCTCAGAAACTCGCGGTATTCCAAATAGTCTAATACTTCAGGCATGTCTATAATTTACCCAATAAAAGGTAGAAAAAGTTTACATATTACAAAATGCTGACGAATTCCGTTGCATTTTTTACAACAGCAATTTTCAACACCCCGAACGGTAAAATTCTACCCCAAAAGGCTTTTTTGGCGAAATTCGGAATTTTTTGCAACGAAAGCAGGCCTCCGCGGGCAAAAAAAGCTGAACCTTACAGCTCGATACCCGTGTCGCGCTCAATGACCGTCTCGCTAGCCGCCTTGAAGGTTTCGGGGGTGGCGATGATGGTCACGGTCTTTTTGGCGCGGGTGATTCCCGTGTAGAGAATCTGGTTGTTCAAAAGCGGGTGGCCTTCCTGTTTAGGGAGGAACATCGTCACGTGATCGTACTCGGAACCCTGCGACTTGTGGATAGTAATCGCGAAAGCCGGCTCGATGGCATCGGTCGGGAACCAGGAAAGCGGATAGAACACGAAGCCTGTCTCGTTCTCGCTCGCCTTCTTGAGCATGATGTACGGTGTGGAATCCTTGTACACCACGATACCTGTATCGCCATTGTACAGCTTGTACATTGCCTGGTTCTGGGTAATCATCAGGAGTTCTCCCGGGAAATAGCGGTCGGTGAATTTCTTGGCGCCGTAATCCCGAATGAGCTTGCACGCAGACTTGTTGATTTGTTCTACACCGAAAATTCCGCGGCGTTCTGCCGAGAGAATTCTCTTTTTAAGCGAGAGTTCCCAAATTGCCTCGCACTTGTCCTTGTCCGGATTTTCCGGGTCGATTTCGAGCGCCATCTGCGAAAGTTTATAGAAATCGCCCATCCAGGAATGCAGAATCTTTTCGAGCGTTTCGGTTTCCTGTTTCTTGGTTTGCGTACCTGCGGGGAGCGAGTAGTAGAATACCGCGTCCTTCGGGAGATTCTCGCTTTGCGCTGGAACTTCCGTGCCAGAGTCTTTCGCGGGAGCGTCCGGCACTACGGCACTATCAAGCGCCGGATGCGGAGTGAACTTGTGGACGGGAGCGGTGGCGTTCTTGTCTTCGGCGCAAGCCTTGATTTCTTTTGCGAGATTCCCGATAACGGAATCGTCGGTAAAGCGGTTCGACTTTGTGAGTCTGACGGTGAAATCCTTCTTTGACCTGGGCTTGAGAATTTCACCCAGCACGGCGCCAGCGTCTACGGAAGGCAGCTGGTACGGGTCGCCGAGAATGAAAATTTTGGCACCTTCGGGGATGGCTTGCAGGAGCGATGCGAACAGGTTGATATCGATCATGCTCGCTTCATCAATCACGAAGATGGATTTTTCGGAAAACTGTTCCTTCGCGTTGAAGGAGAATCCGTTGTTGCTCCTGGAATACTTGAGCAGGCGATGGATGGTGGAACCTTCGAGATCTTTGAGCTTCTTGTAGACTCTTGATTCCTTCTTCTCGGCGGTGTTGCCCGAACCGGCCTCGTACTTGAATTCATCCCTTATGCCCTTGAGCCCGTTCTGCAGGCTTTCTTGCATGCGGTCGGCAGCCTTGCCGCTGGGTGCCGCGAGGTAGATGGAACAGCAGCATGTTTCGTCGTTGGGCTTTTTCAGGTCGCCCTGGGTCAGGATGCTCCACAGGATGTAAAGCACGACAGTTGTCTTGCCGGTGCCGGGCCCGCCCGTGATGATGAGGTTTTCGCGCTGCCCGCGGATTACGGCTTGCGCCTGTTCTGCGTTCAGATTTAACGGAAGGACTTGCTCGTCCTTCTTATACGTGGCGATGCCTGCAATTTTTTTCTGGATGCTTTCGATATCCGCCTCGCTCGGCAATTTGTCGCCGCCGTCCTTGAAGAGCGTGCCGGCGTATTTCTCGATGAGGATTTTTGCCCGGAAAAGCCTGTCGAGGTACAGGTAGGGAAGTTCGCCCGCGACGCGTGTCAGTATGAGCGGGGTGGAGATGGCGCCTTCGCTGACTTCGCTTGTCTCGAGAGTAGAAATGATGCTTGTAAATTTGCTGGCGCAGTTGTGGAGAATCTCCTCTACACCCGTACTGATAATTTGTTCAAAATAGTCAATTCCGTCTGTGGAAGTGACCGCGTTGCCGGCAGTTTCCTTCAGGAGGAGCAATCCGTTCCACTTGCGCATCCAGCGTTTTGAAAATTCGCCTGCATCTAGCGGCACACGCGTGTTGCCGTCGTCCCAGAGCGAAAAGCAGAGGCACAGGAATTTCTGTGTGGATTCACTGATGTCGGGCTGCATCCGGATTAGTGCGTGAAGGAGGTGCTTGTCGAGCTCGGCGATGCCGCGCATATCCTTGAGCGAGCCAAAGAACGTATCTATCATCTTTGTGTCCATATTAGTTTTCTCCCTCGTCCTTCTTTTTCTTGCTCATCAACTTCTTGACTTCTCCGTATGCCTTTTCAAGGGATGCGTAATCCTTCCAGGTGTGCGCGTAGATTCCCTTGCCCGTGGCACCGTCCGTACCGCGGAGGAACGCGTAGTAAATACCGCCGAAGTGCTGCTCGAAAATCTGCTGTTCGTCGAGGCCTTCGCCCGATCCGTCGGCGCGCTTGCCGTAGAACTGCTTGAGCCACTGGATAAGGCAGTAACTGTAGAGCACCCGCTGGACGGAATAGTCCTCGTCCACCTTTTTCTTGATTTCCGCGTCGCCGTAGTTTTCGAGCGAGTCCGATTTCCAGTCAAGGATGGAGTAACGTTTTTGCTTGTTGACTTCGCGCACGAAAAGCAGATCGATGAAACCCTTGCACACGCGGTGCAGAATCGTAAGCGCCTCGGTTTCTGCAGGGGGCGCGTCCGTGCCGCTATCCTCCGGGTTTCCGGCATAGGCGTTCATGCCGAACTGCACTTCGGGCTTGTGGTCGTTTAGGGGGAGTTCTACCAGCCTGAAGGTTGCGTCGCGGTGGATTTCTGCACCCTCGATTACGGGAAGGCTTGCGTGCAGCGTGTTCCACACGAGGCGCGCGGTGATTTCGGTCCATTCCTTCTTGTGGGCGGCTATCGGGAGCGACTGCGCCTTGAATTCTTCCTCGATGACGTTCTCGAGTTCTGACGTTTCGATATTCGGGTTG
This sequence comes from Fibrobacter sp. UWH4, assembly GCF_900142475.1. Classification (NCBI taxonomy): domain Bacteria; kingdom Pseudomonadati; phylum Fibrobacterota; class Fibrobacteria; order Fibrobacterales; family Fibrobacteraceae; genus Fibrobacter; species Fibrobacter sp. UWH4. The sequence goes on along the minus strand of NZ_FRAY01000005.1, from coordinate 375,431 downwards.
TGCCCGAGCGCATCTTCGAGGGACTTGAACCTTTCCCCGAATGCCATAAAGCGCATGCGTTCGAGGATGTTGTGGAGCGCATCGCCCACCTTTGAACCACGCGGGTAGTTTTCCATACCCGGTACGGGGATTTCTTCTGCCGTAGATTCGCCTTCCTTTTCGGTACGGCTGTCGTCGGCTTCGGCAATGGGCGTCTCAGCTCGGCCGGAAAGCGAAGAGTATGAATACTGCATTATGCTTGCGCCTGCAATTTTGCCCTGCAGGGAAGCGATTTCCACCTTCTGTTCCGTGATGGCCTTGTCGAGGTCGACCGTATTGCTGTTTGCCTCGTTTGTCCTGGCGAGAATGTCCTTGACAAGGTTCGCCTTTTCGGCGATGCCTTCCTGCACGGTAACCCACTGATCGCTTTTTAGCAAGCGGTCGTACAGGTTTGTGCTTTTTTCGGCAAAGTTCTCAAGGGCGTCCACCAGGAAGTGGACGTGCTTGAAGTAGCCACTTTTTGTTGCAGGTTCATTTTTCTTGGGCTTGTTGTACCACACGTCGTAACGCGGGATAAGCAACAGCGAAGAAGCGCGCGTGAAGTCCACGTAGAACAGGCGTTTCCATTCTTCCATCTCTTCGCGCTGGCGGCATTCCTTCGCCGTGTCACCAAAGCCAAGATGCAACGACTCGTCTTTGCCGTGGGTGATGTAGGGCGGCTTGGAATTAGGCAACTGCTTGAAGCCCGCGACCGAAATGACTACCGGGAATTCGAGGCCCTTGGACGCGTGGATGGTCATTACCTGCACGGCGTTGAAGTCGCTGCCCTTTTCGACCAGGTCGCCGTTCTCGTCGTCGGCAGATTCCTCGTAGCGGGCGAGCCCCTGCAAGTGGCGGATAAGGTCGTCGAGCGAGCACCTGTGATTGTACAGGTAGTCGATGGCGTAGTTACCGATTTGGCGCAGGCGGGCCATGCTCTGCAACCGGGAAACATCCATCAGGCGGTATTCTATTTGCGTGTCGTCGTAGATGCGTTCCAGCATTTCGGCGTAACGGCGTTTCAGCGCGAGGGTCCTCCAGGAGGCAATCTGCAGGCGTTCCGGGTTGTTCGGGTCGTCAAATTCCTTGCTTTCGGCGTAGTGCAGTTCCTCGAGGCCGCTGGACTGTTCCGAGCCGCGGGTGGCGCGTTCCCTTTCGGCGACGACATCCTTGAAGAAGTCGGTAATGAGCACTTCGCTGAGCAGCTGCCTGTTCCATGAAGAAAAATCGGGGGCGTTTATCGTGCGGAAGAGCGAAATCCATTCGGCGCATTCCCTGCTGCGGAACAGGTTCGTCTCCTTGTATTGCGTGTAGGGTACGCCCACATTCCGCATAATGCTTTCGATGTTTTCCATCTCGCTGCGGGATTTTGCGAGAATGGCGAAATCCTTGAACGTCACGTTCTTGAGTACCGAATCGTGACCGGGCTTGCCGTAATCCTTGTCGAACACCTGAAGTCGCGTCGTCTCGCCGTCTTCGCGGAAGGAACACCAGTCGATAATATGCGCGACTGCCGTTGCAGCGAAGCTGTCTGCCGAGATGTCCTTCTCGCTGAGCCAGATGGAGCGGACTTCGTTGCCGTCGATTTCGGGCGCCTTCTTCTTCTGGCCTGCGTTCTCGCCTTCGGGAGGGTATGAATCCGTAAACTTCACGAGTTCGGGCATCCCTTCTGCGGGTGCGAAATAATTGCCGGAAAATAGCGCGTTGCAGCCGTTGATAATTCCGTCCGTGGAGCGGAAGTTGTGCACGAGGTCAATTTTCTTGCCGATTTCGCCTGTCGCCTTCTTGTACACGTTCACGTCGGCGCCCTGGAAACTGTAGATGGACTGCTTGGGGTCGCCTACCACGAAGTTCTGGAACACATTGCTGAAGATATCCCACTGCAGCTGGTTCGTGTCCTGGAATTCGTCAATGATGGCGTAGGTGTACTGCGCGCTGAGGCGTTCCTTGAGCGCACTGCCGGGCTCCATGACGGCCTTGTGGACCGAAAGAATCATGTCGTTGAACGACTGCAACTTGTTTTCGGCCTTGTATGCCTGCCATGCGTCGAAAAGTTGCGGCGTGTGGGCGATAAGGAACTTGTGGAGCTTGACCTTTTCAACCTTCTTGTCGATGTCGGAAAGGAATCCCTTGAGTTCCTTTAGGTAGCAAAAAGACGCATACATATCCTTGGGCCAGTCTTCTTGCGGGCATTTTCCATCTTTGAACGAACCGTCGTATAACGGAGAGCCCTTTTTCCATTTCTTTAGACTGTTGAGAAATTCGGGAATAGGCCCCGTGTTTTTCTTTGTGAAGAATTTGTCCGTGTTCGCTTCAAAAATTTCAAGTTGGCCTTCCAGATGAAGGGTAGACACGAGTTCTTCGAAATTATTCGCCTGCGCGATTTTCTCCAGTTCTTCCAGCGACAGCGCTTTTTCGCCTAGCTTGGGCATTTCGACTTCGTCAATCGTGACGATTTCCTTGCCGCTTGCGTCGACTCCCTTGTACATGTCGACAGCCTTGATGAAATAGCTTTTCAGGTTCTCGATAAGGCTGGAAGTGCTTTCGGCTTCTCTCAGCAGGGCGATGAATTCGTCATCCTTGCTCCACTTGTCGCGAATGTACTGGTCTACCATGTCCTCGACGGCGGAATCGTCGACCATCGCCATGTCGAACGGTCTGCCCGCATCGTAGGCATACTCCTTGAGCGCCTTCTGGCAGAAGGAATGGATGGTAAATATCGCCGCGTTGTCCACATCCTGGTAGGCCTTGCGGAAATTCGCCATCTGTTCGGGCGAAAGTTCGGGTTCGCTCTTGTCGATTCTGCCCTTTTGCAGGACCTCGTCGATTTTCTTGCGGATACGGTCCTTCAGTTCGCCTGCCGCCTTTTCGGTGTAGGTCACGATCAGGATTTTCTTGAGCGGAGTGCCCTCGGCAAGCATACGCGCGACTATCAGCTGGATAGTATAGGTCTTGCCAGTGCCTGCGGAAGCCTCGATGTAGATGCTCTTGGAAGGAGTGAACTTGTTTATCTTGAATTCATTGATTTCTTCGGACATACTCACCTCTACTCCTTTGCCTTGCCTTTCTTTGCCGTAGTCTTTTTGGTGGCGGTTTTAGCCGTAGCCGCCTTGCCTGTTTCAGCCTTCTTTGTTGTCTCCGCGCCGTCCTGCTCTTTTGGCTTTACATACTTCTTGATGGCGATGAGCCTGTTCATTTTATCGGTCGCTTCGTCCCATTCGCTTGCAAATTTATCGGGAGAGAAACCGACATCGGTCAAGGGGTTGAAAAGGCTCTTCTTGTCGAAAAATGCCCATGAATCGCTCAGAAGCTTTTCGGCGTAGCTGAAGATATTCTTTTCCTTGAGTTCGCCGATGAGGTCGGCAGGGACTGCCTTACTGAACGGCATGGATTTTGTCGTCTCGTCACCGAATGCGGTGGTGTATATGGTCTCGATTTTCTTGCGGGCGTCTGCGGGAGTCATGATTACGCTCGTCTTTGCGGGGCCGCTCATTTCCTTGTCGCAAGAATAGATGGAGACGCCGATTGTCTGCGGCGTATTTTCAAGTTCGGGCTTGGCGGAGCCCTTGTACGCAATGACGGCAAGCGCCTTGATATAGGGGGACATGTACTTGTCGAAGGAAATTTTTTCGTTCTTGCTGCTTGTGGAGCTGACCTCGATTATTTCCGTCACGTCTTCGATTTTCTTTGCGTTGCTCCAGTCCAGCTTGCCGGAAAGGAGCCACTGGGAACCGTCGGTACGTGTGAATTGCAAATCCTGGATTTTTTGGCCGTACGACCAGTTTGCCTGAATGTCCTGCACGAGGCCGGGTGCCTCGGGAGTGCCACCCATCTGGGAGAGAATCAGTTTTTTCTTGGCGTCGATGGTTTGCCACTGGATTGCCCCGAATTCGCCGTTAGGCGTCTTTCCCTTCAGTTCGAGGTCTTTCTTGAAGTTTTCGAGTTCTTCCGATTCTCCCGAAAGTTCGGCGGCCAGCGCCTTCTTCAGCACGATACTTGTATCCAGATGGTCGAAATAGACGGGTTCGAAAAGTTCCTTCTCGACATCCTCGTCATCTTCGTCAATCAGCATGAGCGAGATGCGGAACTGGAACGGGTCTTTGAGGAAGCTTGCGAGCGTGTAGAAACCCACACGTTCCGGAATGCGCACCAGGTATTCCTTCTGCTTGCTTCTGTCCAACTTTCCAAGCCTTTCCCTGCGGCGCTTCCTGATTTTTTCCTGGTGTTCCTCTTCGGAGAGGCGCATCCATTCGAACGCTTCCTTGTTGCGCAGGCTCTTGGGCGTGAACAATTCGGTTACATCGCGCGTCTCGTCGAGCTTAATCTCGTTTTCCTTCCATTCCACGGCGATGAATTTCCGCAGGTCGTTTACCACCGACGACGGGTACAGTTCCGCATCCTTCTTGATATCCTTGTTCACGTAGCTCAGGTGGAAACCTTCCCCCGTGCTCATGAGCTGGCACAGGAACGCATAGCGGTTCTTGAGTACGGGCGAATCGTCACCGGGCCAGGGCCTGCAGGATTTGCGCAGGTCGAGCGTATTGTGCTGTTTTGCCCCAGGGAACGACATCGCGTCGGCGCCGATAAAGAACAGATGTTTTACGGGGAGCGTGCGGTTCGGGGCGAACTTCATGAAGGTAATCCCGTTCACGAAAATGTTCCCGCAACTGTATTCGGTTCCCTGTGCGGCGGTAAGGAGGGCCTGTTCCACGATTTTCATCGAGATATCCTTCTGGCCGGCCGCATTCTGCCAGCCGAGAAGTGCAATCGCATCGGCGACGCGCCTGTAGACGATGGTTTCACTCTTGAGCGCATCGGGAACGTGCGGCATGGCAATCCACTTGTCGAGATGTTCCGCGAGCAGGTCCAGGTCGTTGCACTTGTTCTTGCCGAATTCCACCCAATCCTCAAGTGTTTCGATGCAGTCGATAAACTTGCAGAGCGACGCCTTGTCGGAACAGGCCATATCGGAGAAGGGCCGGAGCGTATCGCCGTCGAAGTTGACCTCGTATGTTGTCATCTGGGCCATCAGCAGGCGGTTCTTGACCTTGTCCCAGTCATCCTGCTTGTCGCGGGGGCGGAACGTATTCGTTTCGGATACCCAGTTCTGCCAGGCGTCCACCTCCTCGTTGGTAATCTTGCGGACCGCCTGCACAACGGGATTGCGGACCAGCGCAAAGAAGTCGGGCCTAGAAATCCCCTTCTGGTCAAGGACGGTGAACAGGCTCGCGAGTGCATTTTCGGTCAAGGAACTCCTTGCGGGCGAATCGACTATCGAGAACGGGATGCGCATCTTTTCGCTCTGGTCGAACACCATGTTGATTGCCGTGCGGTAATCGTCGAGGCAGGGCGATACCACCAGGATATCCTCAACGCGTGCGCCCTTTCTGAGCAACTTGCAGACTTGGGTGTGCAGGTCCTCGATCTCGCGGATTCGGGTCGGTGCCGCGGTCACGTCGAGGGAACCGTCGCCTACGCAGGATTCAAGACCGTCCATGTTGTTTTCGCGATGCGCGACGGCGTATTGTACCTTGTGCAGGAGGGTGTCTTGCGGCAATTCGATTTCGCGCCCCTCCCTGTCAAAAATGCCGTTGAAGTCGAAATCGTAGTTGGTCGCCTGACACCAGAGTTTTATGTTGTCGCGTCCGGAACGGCCCCAGTTTACGAGCAGGTCGTTTTCTGCCGGTTGCATTGCAGGTTGCGTACCGTTGCCTGCGCACTCGGAAATATCCTCGATGTCCGTCGTCGGGTCGCCGGATTCGGGATTTCCCGTTTCCATGATTTTCATCTTGTCCTTGATGTGCGCGGCATCGCCGGTACCCGATTTCCATTCACCAGTCTTGGAAACTTCCCAATTCCTGCAAATTTTCTCGGGGGCGGTAAACGCGTCTTCCCAGAATTCCATACACGGATTCTGGATGAATGCGTACACGTCGTGCTCGCTGGCATATTTCTGCAAGATGACACGGTAAAACTGCCCCATACCCGAAAGCCCGAAGATAAAGACGGGGAGAACCTTGCCGTTGCTGCCGTGCGGAAGTTTTTCTTCGTTGAATTTACCGTTTTCAAGAGCCTCGAAGAGGTACGGGATGGTGAGGTAATTCCGATTTTCGTGCAATTTTTGGGACATTTCCTTGAAAGCACGGGTCAATAGCGATTCATTGTCGCCCTGCTTGTGGAAAATGGCCGAATACAGCTTTTGCTGCCATGCCTCGCGCCCCGCGAGCTTGCCGTTGAAATTCGCAAAGAACGGCTGCAGTTTTCCCGCTTTCCAGTGGTCGAGAATGCCATCTACATCGCCATTCGCATTTTTTGCGAAACCGCTCGGGCGACTCGTCTCGTATTCCAGGAAGAGTGATGCCATCTTCAGGGCAAAATCGAACAGGTGGTTTTCGTCAAGTCCTCCCTCCGGGTCGTTCGCGTTCGTGAGGTAGCGGGTCACTTCGTCGTCGATGCGCTTGTAGTTCGGGATACCGTCCGTTTCGCTCGTCAGGTAGGCGAGAATCACGTTCATCAGGATATCCGCCGAGAGCTTGCAGAGACGAGTTGTTTTACCTTCCTTGTCCGTGACGACACCTTCTCCCACCAAGATGTCGAACAGGAACCTGTCAATGGTGCTCTTGTTCAGGTTGGCGAGTACGCCCTTCTTCTTCATCCAGCGCAGGCGAAACCACTGCTCGAGTTTCGGGTCCGGGAATATCACGACCGGGGCGTTGAACGGGTCGGTCCAAGCGGCAGTGAGGGCTTCGATCATCTCGTCGGCGAGATGTTCCAGATTCAGGGCAAATTTCAAGTGTAGCATAGTGAGAATATAGTTACTCGTTTATCGTTTTTACATTTATTATCGCACAAGAACGGTTTTTTGTCAAAAATTCGAGATGTTCACCGGGAACGGCATCGTTTCTAGCAGGCCTTCAATTTTTTTGAGCATCCCAGGTAAGACAGAAATTCTCTTTGCGAAATTTTTTTCGTTTAGCGATACTTCAACCATCCGTTTTTCGCCCAATGTAACCCGAAGCAGGAAAAACTTTCCCTTATCCGCCAAGTCCCATCCGTACCCCAATTCCTCCATCATCTGGGAAACGCATGTTTTCAGGCTTAACTTCGCCATTTCCTTAAGCTTGGCTTTCTTTTCAAATTCAATTTTCTTCTTTTCAAACGCCGCAAGGTGTGCTGGAAAATTGTTGACGAAGTCCTCAATATTCCGCATAGTCGGCGACAAGTCACAGGTATCCACCCGCCGCGAAAAAGGGGCGATTCCGCCGGTTTTAAAATGCACATAACACAGCGAAGACGCCAAAATAAACTCAACAGACGACGCTGCATCAAGCGTAAAGGAAATCCTGATTCCGCTTATTTTGTCACCCGGCTGAAAAACGTCGCCTCGGCCTTTCCCCGACCGCAATATATTGCACACGCAGTTAGGATGCCGCGTTTTCATGTCATTATACATACAAAGGACTTCGCCTTCGGAAGGCGAGCACCCTCGTTCTCCGGGAACCAGTATTCCGCAAAGAAGTTTTTCCCAGTACTTGCGGGCCTCCTGCTCAAACGTTTGCTTTTTAAAAAACACACTATCCTTCCTTTTTTCTATCCTACAACATAGTTTCCATTTGCAACAAATGACAATATTATCCTTGAATTCGGAATACTAACGTATGCCAAGGGTTTTAAAACACCCGCATCATTTCTGCGATATCAAGACAGATGTAGCGCGTTTGCCGCGTGGCATCGTGTGAAGCGTCATCGTGTTGCACCACGCCTTCGAAATGCTTGTGATAATGGCCGTAAAACCACAAGGCAGGTTTGATTGCGTGCAAAACGCAATTTAGGTTCTTGCGGGATTCGACAATCTTACCCCATCAAGTTCACCACGATCTTCACCATCATTTCCATGTCCTCGGGGCGGCTCTCGGCAATCATCAGCGTCATGGTAACGAGTGTGGCATCGGCGATTCGCTTGGAACCGTCGGCCCTGTACAAAATGCCGTTATTCAGCAGGAACCACAGAAAGAGCGTTGCCGCAATGCGTTTGTTGCCGTCGCTGAACGAATGGTTCTTCGTGACGAGATAGAGGAGCATCGCCGCCTTCTGTTCCACGCTCGGGTAGAGTTCCACTCCTCCGAAGGTCTGGTAAATCTGCCCAATGCTGCTCTTGAACGAGTCGTCCTTCTCATGGGCAAACAACTCGCTGCCGCCGAACTTCTCCTTGAGCCCCTGAATCGCCGCCATTGCGTTCTCGTATGTCGCATGGAACTTTTCCGCATTGGCCGACTTGCGCAGCACAAGCCGCTGGTGGTCGTAATCGTCCAGCGTATCCAGCGCAAAAGCGTAATCCGTCACCACGTCAACTAGTGAAAGGGTATCCATATCTTTTTCGTTCTGCATAAAGCCTCCAAATAGGGAATATACATTCCCTACGCGACAAATACTGTCACATAAGTCAAAAACCTAAAATATCCGAAAAAATTTATTTGAGTTTCAACAGGCAGTTGTCGAAAAGGAATTTGAACACGGCCGTGTTGTCGTTTGTCTCGTAAAAGGCAATCAGCAATTTCTTGTACTCAGGCACCAGCTCCTCGGGCACAACGATGATACCGCAACCGTTGGAAATCAGGATGTGGTTCGCGAAGAGTGTTGCAGTCCTCTTGTTCCCGTCAATAAAAAGCTGACCCCTTGAAATGTACAGCTGCGCCTTTATAGCCCTCTCGTACACGTCCTCAATGGCGAGAATTCCTTGCAAATCGTTCTTTACCACGCCCTCGATAGGAATCTCAGGCTTCCACGCGGTTCCGCCTATACTCACGGGCACGTCCCTCAGGGCACCCGCCGTGTAATAGAAACCTTCTTCTACAAGCTTATTGATGTAGCAAAGGATGTTGTAGTCCGAGGGGGCGGTTACCACACCCTCGTCAAGGATGAACTGCCATGCATGTTTCAGGTTATTGATCTTTTGCACGTCGCCTACAGAGAGGTTACTTATCTGCCCGCCCTCGACAACGGTCTCGGTGTCCAGGAACGTGACCGCCATACCCTCGAGCCTTGCCTGCTTGTAGATGGAATCCACCATGTTACGCTTGGCGAGGTCGATGTTCTTTTTGACGGCTTCAGAAAGTTCGCCCTCCTCGTATCCTAGTTTTTTTAGCTCCTTGGCAAGTTCGCGGATTTTCCGTTTTAGGCTGCGGGCCTCGATGTTGTTCTTCGTTATCTGGTTGAACAGCGCTTCCGAGTAGTTGCCGACAAACCGCGTCCTGGAAATGCCGCCGTCACGCTTATGGATGTAGATGTAGGACTTTCCATCACGTTCCCGAACCTCGATGCTGCCCCAAACGAGACTGTTCAGGTCTTTGACGAGGATGTTCTTTTTGTTGAGCAGGTCTGCTATCAGGGCTTGGTGTTCCATAGTAATAAAAATAGCTTATTTTTACAAATATGTGAAACGTATTGAATAATTTTTAGCATAGATGTTTCACACAAACGGCGTAAAACGCAGAATTTGCACAATCTTTTCAATTATGTGAAACAAAAAAAATACCGTTTTCGGACATAATGTTTCACACAAACGGAATCAACTAGCCATTTACACCCCATTTTGTCATTCCCAGCTTGACCGGGAATCTCCCTTTTACTAAAATAAAGATTGACATAGCCCCGCACCGAATGGTGCGGAGCGATCGGAATTTTTGAGATTCGTCTCTTATTCTCATTGCTGAAACTACCACTTTCAATTGACTCGAGAATAGGACCGACGCTCACGCCTAATGGTGCGTGGGTCGTTTGTGCTTATTGAGTCAAGGGTGTGGTAGCCCGCAGCAATGGTAAGTGCATACGACACCACGCCTTTTTTATTCCTGAAAAATGTGTGCGACAAAATGTCGAATAAGGACCGAATCCCCGATTCACAACTATAGGCCAGTTGCGAATATGGAAAGTATGGTCTAAGAAAGGACGATTTATGAAAATCATGAATCTATACGAACTCGCTCTTTTGTTGAGAACAAAGTTAAAAATGGCGAAATGGCCATTTAACCGATACGGTTTTCCCGTATTTCCCAGGGAGGTGATTCTTGAAGAACCGCCTACACTCATAGAACCAATCCAAAGGATCCGTTGTTGCAAAAAGCCAAATGAGAACTTGCTGAGTTCATTTTCCGATGACTTGTTCATAAAAAGAAGACTTCAGCGTATTTTTGAAGAAATTAACTTGTATGGGCTTTTCAAGGGATTCGGAGGGTTTGACTTAAGCCCTAGAATAAGATGGCCTTTCCAACAGCAAAAGTTCAACATATGGCTTTCTCAGTTGGCTACCGCATTTGTCGCCTTGTCGGGACAAAAGATCATTCCCAACTTTAGGATAGGAAACTTGCAAACTCTATTTGCACTGGAATCATATCCGAAAAATATTCCCTATGTCGTAGGGACGTTGGGATGCTCTAAAAAAATGCGACCTCTTCACGAATTCATCTTCAAGACGAAACTTTTGATAGCAAGACCTTCACATTTAACAATCTACGGCCCGCTTAGAAAGGAATATGAACGACTGATGCTTGAACAAGGAGTAGAATACAATGTCGTTACAGATTTTCGAACCCGAAGTTACGCCCTGTCTGCACAAAGGAGGAAGAAGTAATGGACTCAAAAGATGTGTACTCGTCGTCGGTTGATGCCCAGAGGGAATTTGCAAAGCATGATTCTGAATTAATGGAAAAAATCATGCAAGGCAAGAAAAGGAACATTGCCCATTCCGAGGAATGGACATCGGTGAACATCAACGAGATTATCAGTCAATTTGCACCCGATGCCCATGCAGAAGTTCATGGCAACAAGGTCGAGTGGCATAACGAAAAAACGAAAATTTCCGTAGTAGCCGATATCGGTGGAGGTTATCTGCGACTACAGGATAAAAGCGTTCCATATAATTTGTATCTTGACATACATGGTAAAGATGTGCGAAATTATATTGACGCAAATGGCAAACAGCATGGTCGGCCAAAAGCCAAGCGAGAAGCATTAACTCATTTCAGGATTAAATACAGGAGTGAAATGTAATGGAACGCTACGACGAAATCTTTATCCCAATTCACGATTTGAATGATGACTGGACCATATATGTAAATACTGATCCGGAACACCGCCAGTTGCACCATTTTGTGCAGTTCAAAATGTTCGAAAGGGAAAACGAGACCTTATGGGACATCTATAGCGCATTCAACGAGAAACTGGAAACGCTTATCGACCGTTACGAAAACGAAGAGCTTCCTGCAGGCAAGGTCGACGCGGCTATCGCCATCGCCGAAAGTTTCCGAAACAAGAAAACCGGTGAACTGGAGAAGGCCGCGTTTGAAAAACTGATGCAGGCGTTACACAAGGCGAAGGAAATGGGCAAACCAGTCTATTTCTGGTTCTAATCGCCTTATTCTTTGTTTTTTTTACTATCATTTTCCATGACATAGCCCCGTACCGAATGGTTCGGAGCGGCCGGTTTTTTTGAGTTTCGACTCTTATTCTCGCTACTGAAACTACCACTTTTACGTTGATTGAGAATAAGACGAACGCTCACGTCCCATCTGGGGCGTGGGTCGTTTGTGCTTATCAATCAACAGGGTGTGGTAGCCCTCAGTAGCGGTAAGCACTATGACGACTCCACGCCTTTTTTGTTTTTCCAACGATTTTGGCCAGAGTTCCCTTTGAGCACTTGAACAAGAGCGGATTCAAACAACTCTTGATAAGGAACAAAATATGGTGGAACTAGAAACTAATGCACTCAAGTCTAAGGTAGAAGAACTCCTCTCTTCTGTTCCTGAATTCGTTGACAGTGAAAAACACCTCAAAGTCAATGTGATAAAGGATTATGCCGAACGCGGCGATGTGAAGCTTATTGAGCTGCTCCTCAAAAACAAACAGACTAAAAAAACTTTCTTCACACCCATCTTGGATAGTTTTGTCTTTAATACCGCTCAATTTAAGGAATTTTTGGAATACAACTCAGGATGTAATTCTTACTCAAAGTATCTCGGTCAAATTGGTTTGTACTCTGGGGATATATCCCTTATTGATCGGGACGAAGTGGTGCTCAATTTTCCATTTAAAGATTGTGTGTTAGAAGGCGGACAGCGCAAAGAAGATGGAGACGATACTTATTACGAGTTTGATAAAAAAAATGATAAATACATTGAGAGACAGGGCAAACGCCGTGAAGTCTTTTTCAATGAAGTTCTTGCTCGCGACGAAATTGATAATCTTTTTTCACCCAAAGCATTTTGTAATGCAAAGCGTTTTGAACTAGGGAAAAATAAAAAGGTAAAAGAATCCGTATTTAATTCATTTAATCGTGACGCAGAAATAAATAAGAAACGAGGTCTTGCCGAGGATACGATTACGGATAATTTGATTATCAAAGGAAACAACTTGCTTGCCCTGCAATCACTCAAAGAAGAATTTGCAGAGAAAGTGAAGTTGGTTTACACTGATTCCCCGTATTATTTCACTAAACCAAAGCCAAATGATACTTTTTGTTATAACTCAAATTTCAGATTGAGTACCTGGCTTGTTTTTATGAGAGACCGATTGAAACTTGCATGGGATCTGCTCGAAAATGAAGGCATTCTTCTTTGCCATATAAAAGAAGACGCTATTCACTGGCTGAAAGTTTTAATGGAAGAGCTATTTGGTGCAAAAAATTTTGTAGAAACTTTCATTTGGAAAAATACCGATAATCCTGATTCGCTCTCAAACAAAAGCCGTTCCGCCGTTGAATACATAATTTGTTTTGAAAAGAATAAAAATACATCGCAAAAATATATTGGCAAAAATACGGAAAACGGAGATGCTCCCATACTACATACGGGAAACAGCATTCATAATTTGGCTTTTCCTAAAGGGTCAATCAAATTTAACATCGGCGATGGTACATATCAGCCTGGCAAACCAGACAGGGTCGAATTGATTACTCCTGTTATAGTTAAAAACGGGATAAACACAAATGAAGTGGTTTTGAGAGGGGAGTTTACATGGGCTCAAGAAACTCTTGAAGAAAATTGGAATGCAGGATGTTATTTCCTTGTTAAATCAAAAAAATTTTCCGTTCGTGTTCAAATGCCTCAAGAAAAAGCGATGGCTCCAGAGAAATTTATTGACGAACAATATTTATCAAAAGCAATAGGAGTTGGTTCAAATGAAGATGCTAGCACCCATCTGAAAAACATGGGAATAAACTTTACCAATTCAAAACCAGAAAGCGTTGTTGCTTTTTTCGTTCGTGCCATGACACAAGAAAATGATTTAATTATGGACTTCTTTCTTGGAAGCGGAACTACGGCAGCTGTTGCACAAAAGATGAATAGGCAATATATTGGCGTTGATCAGATGGATTATATAGAAACAGAAACGTTAAGGAGGATGAAAAAAGTACTTGAAGGAGAAAACGGCGGCATTTCAAAATCAGTCAATTGGCAAGGTGGAGGCTCTTTCGTCTATCTGGAACTTGCCAAGAAAAATGAAATGGCGATGGAACAAATTTCTGCTTGCAAATCTTATGAAGAATTGGTAAAACTATTTAAAACACTCTGCTCCAAGTATTTCTTGCATTATAATGTTCGCGTAAAAGAATTCAGTAAAGAAATCGAAAGTATCCAATTTCAAAAGCAATCGCTCAAGAAACAAAAAGAGATGTTTGCACGGATGTTAGATTTAAACCAACTCTATGTGAATGTTGATGATCGCAAAGACAAAAGCAACGGACTTTCCGAGAACGACATTGCTGTTACAGAAGATTTTTACCAACTGAAAAAAGGTGGTAAATAATGCTACTTGAAGACATTGAAAGTAAAAAAGAAATTCTTGACGAGGAACAATACAACATTCCTTCGTATATAACGGACAATCTTCGATATCCGCTCTATGAATGGCAACGCAGGGCGCTTGAAAATTTCCTAGTAAACGAAATTACTCGCGAAAAGAAAAAGAGCAAGGGCGAAAAACAGAATCCGAATCACCTAATGTTCAACATGGCAACCGGCAGTGGCAAGACTCTTGTTATGGCCGCTTTAATCCTGTATTATTACAAACAGGGATTTCGTAATTTCATCTTTTTCGTGAACCAAAACGCAATTCTCGGAAAAACCCAGGCAAATTTCATCAACGGTAGCCACAACAAATACTTGTTTAAAGAAAACATTGTAATTGATGGCAAAAGAATCTGCATTCGCGAAGTCGACGTATTCTCAAATTCAAGCGACGACATTCAGATTAAATTTACCACCATTCAAAAATTACACAACGATATTTACAAGGAAAGCGAAAATGCTTTACTTCTTTCGGACCTTCAAAAAAGAGACCTGATTCTTATTGGGGATGAAGCCCATCATCTTAACGCCAGCACAGCAAAGAAAAAGAAGGAACAAACAGAAATTGAGACGCCATCCTTTATAGGTGAACTAAAAGACAGTGCCAAGGACGACGATATCGAGAAATCATGGGAAACAACCATCTGCAACTATATATTGGGAAAGAAAGGCAAAGATGGAGTTTCTTACGCTGCCGAACAGAATAGGAACGCTCTTCTAGAATTTACCGCAACGATACCAAGAAATGATCTAATTCAAGAAAAATATGAAGACAAGATAATTACAAAGTTCGAGCTGAAAGATTTTGTGGAAGCTAAATGCACAAAGCATATTCGGTTAGTTCGCTCAAATCTTGAACAAAAAGAACGCGTTCTTCAAGCTCTTCTTCTGAATTGGTACAGATATCGAATTGGCGTAGATTATGGTATTCCGAATTTCAAGCCTGTCATACTTTTTCGTAGCAAGGAAATTGAAAATTCAAAGGCGGATTATCAGTGGTTTCTTACCCTGTGCAAAAATGTAAAGGGGGCCGATTTTGGGTTTGTGAAAAAACTTTCAAAAATAAAAAATGATAGTGACGATCAAGCCGATAAAACATATTCATTTGATGGTCGAATTTTTGAGAGAATTCGTCTCTATATGGAAGAGCGGAAAATCTCTTTTGAAAACGTAGCTGCTTATATTCGTGAGAGTTTCCAGGAACGAAATATAGTTATAACGAACTCAAAAACGAATAAAACGCAAAAAGAAAAAACAGATGGTGAAATAGATTATTTGCTGAATAGTCTAGAAGATCGTTCAAATCATATTCGTGCAATTTTTACCGTTCAACGTTTGACCGAAGGGTGGGACGTTCTAAATTTATACGATATTGTTCGTCTTTACACCGGTCGCGATACTGATTACAAAAATAAAAAAGTTGGTTCGCATACAACGAGTGAAGTCCAGTTGATAGGTCGTGGCGTTCGTTATTACCCATTCGCGTACAAGGACAAAGAAAAAGGTCGTCGAAAATTTGATGACGATCTACAAAATGAATTGCGGATTTTGGAAGAATTTTACTTCCATTCCGAAGACGAGGAAAAGTACATTTCCGACCTTTCTAATGAATTGAAAAATCGCGGCCTTATGCAAGATAAGCGAACGCAAAAGACCTTCAATGTCAAAGAAAAATATCAGAGTTTCTTGAATGGAATGTATTTCTTTGTCAACGAAAAAAAAGAAAATCCCAATAGGCGCTTAAAGACTTTACCAAAGGATTTCAAAAATCTCCCCGCATTTGAATGGAGTATAAAGGGATTATATTCTGAGGTGCAAGCAGTAAATCTATCTCAAAAAGAAGATACATTGTACATTAGTGACTCTGCGCCAACAAAAACAAAGGCTATCTCTTTTGCAGAAATTCCGCGACATATCAAGTACAAAGTCATTCACCGATTGAATGCAAATTCATCATCTTATTTCAACTATGAGAATGTTTGCAAAAGATTCAATGTTGATAGTATGGATGATTTTTTGAATTTTGTAAAGGATGCGAAAATCTGTATTTCGGCACCGATGAAATTTGAAGACATTCCAAATGCAGAGCTTCTGAAGATGTGTGAAGGATTTATGTTGTATTTGCAGCGTGAATTAGAATCTTATGATAAACCCTATATTGGCTCTGATTTTAAGTTGGTAAAATTTTCCGACGTATTCTCTTTTGATGACGAGAAAGGAAAAATTGGTTTCAAAAAAGAGAAGATGATTCTTATAGATGATGAGAATGATGATGCTAAAGAAAACAAACGGCTTGAAAAGGAACTGAAAAATGAAGACTGGTATATGCTTGATTCCTTCTGGGGCTCAGAAGAGGAGCGAAAGCTAATTGAATATATCAAGTCACGCAAATCTAATATAGAAGACAAATACAAGTCTTTTCAACTTTTGCGAAACGAAGAAGTCTATAAGATTTTTGACTTTGAAACAGGGCAAGGCTTTCAACCTGATTTTCTGTTGTTGTTACAAGGAAGGAATGGCAATAACAATGCGTATTATCAAGTGTTTGTTGAACCCAAGGGCAAACATCTCGCAGGCGAAGATAATGACGGTTGGAAAGAAAAATTCCTGTTGGAAATTTCAAAACGTTATGGGCTGAAACATGTCATTGTTGAAAAATCTAACGAATATATCCTCATCGGCCTTCCGTTCTTTAACGATACGGATAAAGAAATAAAAGAACGCTTTGATGCGGAATTTAAGCAAACCTTAAAAATTTCTTGTTGATTATCAATTGGTTCTTTTTTGCTGGGGCTGCTAAACAGCCCCGTTTTTCACATCTTCAGCACAACTAGTTGCTGTTTCTTTCAATAAGCCCTGGGTGTTGCGGGCGCGGCGACTGAGCGCCCGCTAGAAGGGGTAGCGAGCAATGTAGTGCGAGCGAGGGGAAGGCTTTCCCCTCAAAATCGTTAAGCTTATGTCACCCCAAAGAAATCAAACTATTCGGTTCCATCAAGAAATCAATGACGTTCATGGTTAAAATTCCATTTTCGTCATAGAAGGCCGGCACAAAATCCTTTGTGACGACAATTTTCTTGAACGAATCCCGAACCGTCTTGAACGGCCTAATTTCCTTGGCCCTTTTTTCGTTGTCGGGCATCGAAAATGCCGACTGAATGTAGTAACGCTCCGACCCTAGATTACAGACAAAATCTATTTCAAGATTCTTGCGGGAAACAGAACCGCTCTCGTTCTTTTGCGCAAGTTCCACCACGCCAACATCTACGTTGAAACCGCGATATAGCAATTCATTGTATATGGCGTTCTCCATCAGGTGCGTTTCTTCGAACTGCCTAAAATTGAGTCGCGCATTTCGCAGACCCAAATCCGCAAAGTAGAACTTCTTCGGAGCTCCGATATATCGTTTGCCCTTGATGTCATAACGCGAGGCCGAACTTATCAGGAAAGCATCTTCCAGATAATCGATAAATTTCGCTACGGTGTTGCGGGTTATCTTGGATTTTTTTTCGCTATGGAACGTGTTCGTTATCTTTTCTGCGCTCGACAGCGAACCCACCGACGAAGACAAGACATCAATCAAGTCCCTTAAATCGTTTTCGTTCCTGATTTTATTCCGCTTGACGACATCGCGAATATAGACTTCGTCAAAAAGACTCGACAAAATGCGGCGCTTCTTTTCGGCATCGCGTTCCTGCGCCACTAGCGGCAAGCCTCCGTAAAGCAGATACTCCGCAAAGCCCTGGTACTTGTCCCCAGAAAAAATTTCCATGAACTCGCTGAAAGAAAGCGGCAACAAATGAATCTGGTCACTCCGGCCTGCAAACTCCGTAATCAAATCCTTCGACAGGAACTTCGCGTTACTTCCCGTTACAAAAATTTCAAATTCTGGTTTCCGAAGATATGAATTCAAGACAGACTCAAACGCACCCAGCTCCTGGATTTCGTCCAGCAACAAAAAATACCGTTCGCCTTCTTTGATGCACGTTTTCAAATAGTCCATAAACTTTGTCGGATCTACCTGCCTTTTCTTCAACTGCAGTTCAATCGGATTTTCGCCGATTCGTTCAAGGTCCTCGGCGGAATCGAATGCAAACCGGATTATATGCTCGTCATCCGTTACATTGTATTTCAGATAGTCGTAAAAGAGGGTGTTCAACAAAAAGGACTTACCGGAACGCCGAATTCCGGTAACCACCTTGATAAAGCCATTCCCGATGGAATGGACCAATTTGTCCAGATAGGCCTGCCTTTTGTACATTTCCGCCCCTTTTTAGGAATTATTTTTGCATATTTTGTAGTTTTTCATTCCTAATATATAAAAATTACGACCTAAACGGACGATGTTAGAGATTATTTTCGCATATTTTGCAGCTTTTCTTTAATTCACGGAAGCATTTCCCACCGAAAAAGCGCAAAACCGCCAATTTTAACGAAATTTCTAGAATTCAATCCAAACGCACAATTTTTTTTATAAATGTGTGATTTTTTCCACGAAAAACATTAAAAAAGTGTGATTTTCGACGTGAACGCACTTTTCCTACCGAATTATTGACACTTGACTGCACTTTTTCCACCGAAAAAGTGCATCCTTCTGTGCCACGCCGGATTGTGTCGCGTATTTTTGGAGTATTGCATTGCGTGTTTTTGAGACTTCGTTGTTGAACGCCCAGATGGCAGTCTGCCAAACATTATGGACTCCCTTGCATGAGCTTTCCAGCGGCGTTTTCAGATATTCGCATAAAACCTCACTTTTGTACGCCCCTCAACAGAATCCACTTGCGGAACCTTTCCGGTTCATTTTCGACATTGTCCACGAGGGCCTTGATTTTTCGTTTCCCTAGACGAACATCGAGGACTGCTAGCAGGCGGATAAAATAGTTGTCGTGCGTTATCGCCTGGCCAATAGAAAGTTCATTCAGGTATTCGCGGATATACCCTATCGCCCCTGTTTCCCAGAAACCACCTGCAACCAGCCCCGTTTCGCGGATGATATCATTATCGTTTTTTTATCAAATCGATAAAACCCGTCACGATAATACTGACGATAAAATTGTGGGTTCGTGCAAAACCAAGCTTCGCCATCTACAATGATTGACAGCACGTGCATCTCAGTCCACCAATCGTGTTTCTCCTTGCAGCCCTTGGTGCGATAGACGTCATAATGATAGCTCACACGCCCCTTTAAGTTTTCCGCAAGCCGGCTTTCCAGAATTTGTCTTGTTTTACTCCACATAATTTACCTCAATACATTTTTTATATGTATATCTCCGTGTGCACATAAAAATCTTCCAATTTCATGCGCATGGCATCTTCTAGGGAATAGCAACCATCGGCGAAGAACTTGTGCATAGCGAAACAGATATATTCATTCTTGAATTCAGGAAGTTCCAGGCACTCGATGTTCCAGCTCAGTTCCTCGTGCCAGGCGTTCAACTCCTTGTAGTCGGCAGGGACCTTTTCAGGAGCATCCCTAATATGGACTTCAAAACGGTTCCCCCGGTCGTAGGAATCGTACAGACCGCCAACCTCGCTTTCCCAATCTTCTTCGGATTCGTAAATGATTTTACTTTCTATGCAAAAAGTCTTGTAGTAGGCCTTGCCCTGCTCCATAAGCGCAGTCAAATCCTTGTACATATTAAATGCGGTTTTGGCGCATTCGTCCTGGAGTTCGTGAAGTCGCCGGTTCAGCCGCAACAGCTTAGCGATATTTTCCTTGCTGTGTTCGAAGCGGGCGTTGGCCTTGACTTTTCGCGCCAGAAGCTGCATCTCCTGGTGGAGTCTGCATTCCATTTCGGTTTCCTTTTGAGCCTTTATCCAGCGAGAATCCTCAATCAGATGGTCGATTATGCCATTCACGTATTCAGGGCTTCTGCGATCTTCGTATTTCATGGATTTACCTTTTCATTATGTCAATATCCTTTTTTTATAAATATAAATCGCGCATGCGACAAATACTGCCGCATTTTCAACAATAAACAATCCAACAATCCGCCGTCATATTATGAGCGGAGGTGATTATTTTGAATGAGAAAGCCTAAAGCGTTTCCCGCTTGAATTCTTCGGCGGTGGCGTCTGGTCCATCCCACCAAAGTTTATTCGAATCGTCGTAAAGCATTTTCGCCGTATTCGATTCCATAAAATCTACAAGGACATCTTCGGGAGACCTCTGGGTTTCCTTTGCGATTTTCTCAACCGCCATAAGCGCCGTCAAGTCCATGGAAAACAAAATTTTGTCGTTTGCCATAGACTACCTCAAAATCACCCGCTCGGATTTCACAAACCGGAGTTTAGAAAGGGCTGCCATACTCCTGAAACAGAACTGGTCCTGCAGGCGTTCAGGCAACAAAAGGCTTATGCACATGTTGTCGGCCTGTTCGCTCCCCATGGGGCCAAAAACATTTCCCATGTAAGCAAGAATCGTTGCGTTGGTATCGTCATTCGCAATCTTGCCCGACACAACATCGTAGTCAGCCATCTCGTTACGAAGGTCAACGAATGCGCCACTCCTGCGGTGAGCTACGATGCAGTGAAGCCAGGCGACATCAGCGGTATCGAAATAAAAGCAATTCAGTCCGGCCGCATCCGTCACCGAAAAAGACGAAACAAAACCAAATCGCTCATTCTCAGAAATCAGCCCGCGGTTTTTGGCCTTTGCCGCAGAAATCTTCGCGAAGTTTTCCGCCTGAGCTTTTGAAGATGTGAGGTAGAACCCTCTTCCAAAATCCTTGAATTTCGCACACTTGTCCAAATCCGGTTCTTCCACGGCGCAATAGCTTCCGTGATAGAGAATCAGTCCTGTTTCCAGCTGCTTCATAAATCAGCCCCCTTCGCCTTGAGGTAGGCCTTGACATCTTCAAAAACAGCCTCGTCGCCTTCTACATGGAAAATACCAAAACATTCGCGGATATACCTGAGGACATCGAACTTCTTGAAAAGCTCCGCAGTAGCCTTCAATGTCAGGCAAAACCGTTCCGAGGCCATCCTCAGAATCCGAATCTGCATAAAGAGTATCTGCTGCTGTTCCGGCATACCAACAATTTATAAAAAAGAGGACAGCGTATCATATTTTTTTTCTAAAATCGCTCTTTTATCGCATTTTCACCCATCATTTCAAGTCCAAGACTGGGCGGAGCGCGGCGCCCCAATAGTACACGGCCCGCATAAAGCTCCCTAGCCGCTTCGGAACACTCGCGTTTATGGGGAAATACTCCTTCTCGTTCAGGGCTTCTACGCTGTAGTATTTTTCCTTGTCGTAGCAGAGAACCTCGTCGCGGAGGCTTTCCGCAATCAAGGAGAGACTCTCTTCCGGCGACATCTGGATTGTTACGGCGTGCATGCGCTCCGCGACCGTTTGCATGTTATGCTCGAAGGTCGCCGATTCATGCGTATTGAATACAACGTAACGGCAGTCCCCTGCAATCTTCTTTACGGCGTACCCCAGATGGTTCATGCAGAGTTCAAAACGGGTAAGGTTGAACATGGGGGTAAGCTTCTTTTCCGATTCAGGCAACTCCACCAACGCGAACTGCTGTACCCTGAGCCAATCAAGAGCCGCCTCGTAAGTTTCGTTTTTTCCGAGGCCATTATGCATATAGTACGCACGCTTCCGGAATTCCAAAAATTCATCCACGTTCTCTTCGGAAAGCATCATCCGCGTTTTTTCGTCCAGCCCATCCACAAGCGCATCGATCTGCGCGATGGCGTCGAATACTGCCGACGGTTCCTGAAGCGGAAGGCTCGAATTCACCTGGACCAGATAGTAATAGCCGGTGTCATCCGTCGTCTTGGAATACTGCGAGAATTCAGGTGCACGGGCGCCCACGCGCTCCATGAAGATGTAGCTGTCCACCTCCAATTTCGCAGCCAACGCCTTGGCAATTTCTGCCGAGGCGACAACGCAAACCAGGCAATCGCCATGTTCGCCCTCGACAAGCCTGCAAGGGAAGTAATTCTCCTGCATTTCAATCTCTTGCGGGAACTTTCCCTTCTTGACGGTAAACACCGCCATATTCATCCCGTTGCCCGAAACTGGCGCTCCGCCCGCCTGGCCATAGTCGGGCAAGGTCATCTTGCGCGATTCGCAGAGCAGGCGCGTCATGACATCCAGCTCACGGTGCATTTCCTTCCGGTCCCTGCGTTTCCCCGCACCCTGCAGCTGGTCGATTGCGAAGTGCAGCTTGCGGATATTCCATGGTTTGATTTTGCATTGTTCCATTTTTACCGTCCTTATATTTCATCATCGTGAAGCAAGCCGGAATTCCTTCAGCTTCAGTTCGTTGATCATAGTTTCAAGGTTACAGGGCTCGCCGTCGTCATGCAATTCGCGCCCCGCTTTTTTCCATTTCGCATCTTTCCCTTCGGCAGCATTCTTTCCGTATGCAACCTCGGCAAGGATCCACTTGGCGATAATGCTTTTTACGACCTTTTCGATATCCCTATCGTGCCCTATGCTCATCAGGCCACAATAACCGCCAAAGCTACGGTTATTGACGCGGATTTCCCTTTTGCACTTGGGACAAACCGCAGTCGCCTGCGAACCACCCGAAAGGGGCGAACCCGAAAACGAGCGGATGAGCGCCGTGCCGCCGCACTTGCATTCCACCTTGAACTGTTCATTGTCCCAGATTTTGAGGAGCGAGGATAGCTTGAGGCCGATGCTGACGAGGGTGCCGGCGAAGTTAAAATGCCTTACAGCGGACAGGTGTCCCACATAAAGCCCGCCACCCTTGATTGCGTATTGTACATCGATATTCGCATACCGCGGGGTTGCGATAATTTCGTCCCGGTGCCGCAGAATCAGGTCCAGATTATTGTAAAGCAACGCGCACTTGCGTTCAAAACATTTTTTCTGAAGTGCGTTCAGTTCCTCCTGTTCCCTGTTTTCCTGATGCATCTCGTCGCTCGTGAGCTTGAGACCGGCCGCCTCCCGCTTGCAAAAATCGGCAAAGCCTTCGTGATTATTGTCCAGATGTATTGTCGCCATAAATGACCTCCTGTCAAAGGCATTGAGTTTGCGCATCAACGCCACATTGCCGGCTGCATTATATTATCGCTTATTTATGCATAAATGCAAATATACGCATAAATCTAAAACGTAATATACAAACCCCATGCGACAAATACTGTCTCGATTTTGTCGTTTTCAGGTAATTTTTAGGGAATTTTGGCTTTTATATGGCCATTTACGGCAAAAAATCGCCCAGGTATTTATCCTTCAGCACGTCATCGTGAGCATCGATGATCCGCTTGAGTTCGGGGATTACGGATTCCACGGAGTTCCCTTTCTCCAACGACTCACCAACAGCAAGCAGAGCCTCGTCATGGGTCGTTTTGTAGAGAAGGTCAACGAGTTCCTGCGCACTGGAATCATCGAGAGTGAGGTCCGCGGAATGCATTTCGGGGCAGTCCGTCTCGTAATATCCAAAAAGGGAATCCGGCGAACAGCCAGGGCATTCATCGCGTTCCCACAGAGTAAAGACGCGGCATACTTCCCTGCCATCAGGGCGAACGCCCATAAACTCGCGTTTCCAGAACCGTACATCCAGTTCCATCTCGTTTCCGCAATGCGGACTCTCTTTCCCGCGAAGAGTCGTTGATCTGACCTTATAGAAATTCAAGCGCTCATCGCCGGCAACTTCAGTAAAATGTCCATCCATGTCGCAAGACTCGCCACATTCAGTACATGTGACACCCACGTCTTCCATCCAGCTTACGGGCCAGTTCTTGTCAATTTCCATAAAAGCTCCTTTGCGTTATTTGATTTCGCCCATTAATATACATTCTCCACGCGACAATTATTGACATACAGAGCGGTTTTAGCATTTTTTTGAAAAAAAGGCTTGACAGTGCCTTATATGGTTCTGTCAAGCCAAACCGTATGTTGCGACCCTGCCGTGATTATGCAGCAGCGGTCAAAGCAGCTATTTTTTACTTCACCTGGATACGCATCGTTTGGCCCTGGCACTTTGCAATGTAGACTCCCTGATGGATTCCCTGCAGTTGCATGGTGGTCGCTTCGGAGGCGTTGTTGCCGGCGGTGCGGACCAGGTTGCCCTTCAGGTCATAAAGCGAAATGTTTCCTATACCGTAAAGGGTGTTTCCGTTACGGGTGAACTTGACACTCGTTTTAGCAAAGCTCTTAAGCGCGGTCGAACTTTCTCCCGAAATGAAGTCTTCCACATGGGTGACACCCGTATTTACGTAGTCGCCAAGCCCATAGACGCTACGCATGGCGTTGATGACATCCGTTTCGAGGACCTTGCCCACCGGCGCACTTTGACGACGGATGTAAGCCATATTGTCATAGCCAGTATCGCTTTCGTTACCCATATCCCAGAGGATTGGCGTGAGCCCATACTGCTTGGCTGCCGAAACGACATCCTTATGCCACTGCACGCGGCCCTGTTTGTGGAGATTCAGGTCGGAGCCACTCAATTCCGGAGAGCGGACATTTGCGCCAAATTCGCCCACGATGACCGGGTAACCCTTGTCAACATAGTTCGTCTTCATCTTGGCGAACTGTTCCTGCGGATGGATGATGCTTCCGATCTTAGAATCAACGGAACCCGCCCAGGCGTTGTAGCCCGCGTTGCGTTTAGGTTCGCTCGCCTTGGTGTAGTCGCCGTAATAGTACTGCGGCTGAATGGGTTCCTTTGCACCCCAATCCTGTTCCCCAGTCATGAGTGTGTACTGGTACGGATCGTAGTAGTGCACTTCGAACATCAGGCGACCTTCGACCTTGTCCGTCGGGAAGGTGGTCACCGGAGCATTTGCAACAGACTTGTCGATATCAGTGTTAAGGCCCTGAATAACCAGGGTGCGGGTCTCGTTGTTGCCTCCCGTAGCGCGAACGGCATCGATAAAAGTCTGGTAGTAGTGCATAAGCGTAGACACATGCTGCGAGGTCCACGTATTCACATTCGGACCGGGTTCGTTGGCGCCAGCAAAAATCAAACGTTCGTTGTAGTCCTTGAACTTATTTGCAATCTGCGTCCAGTAAGTCTTCATCTTGTTGTCGATGGTGTTATCGACACTCGTGCCAATGTTGCTCTGGAACCAGCCACCTTCACCTTCGTGGTGGATGTTCAAAATCGTATAGAGGCCTGCGCGCATGGCGTAGTCGACCACCGTTTTTACGGAGTCAAGCCAAGTTTCGGTAACTTTGCCTCCACTAGTGTGGCTGTCCCAGGCGCAGGGAATTCGGACCGTATTGAAGCCGACTGCCTTGATGGAATCCATCAGGTCCTGCGTCGGGTAGGGGTTGCCCCAGCCGGTCGGATCATTAGGCACTTCCATCGAGTTGCCGATGTTGAAACCCAAACCCATGTTGGCCTGGACTTCCTTGGCGGTGGGGAGTGTCGCTGCGGTCGCGAAAGGGTTCCTGCGAGGGCGATGAGGGCGGTTTTAGCAAGAATACGCTTCATTTTCGATCCTTTTTTCTTGTTTCACCTTAAATTTATACTGAGAAAAAGCAAACAGAGCAAATTAAGCGTCATATCCTAAAAAAATATTGAATGATTTACAACGGCTATTTTATGCTAAAAAGGGCATTCGCCTCCCCTACAGCCCCATGGTCCTTCCTTCGCGACCATCCTTGTAGGCCATTTCGGACTTGAGGGCGTTCAAGATGGATAGCCGAACTTCACCTTGAGCGCAAAGCAACGGCGGGAGGCCATATCAAGCGTGCCGTCAAAATTCGTAGCGGCGATAAAGATCCCCTTGAAGTTTTCCATTTGCGTGAGCATCTCGTTCA
The DNA here is from genome assembly GCF_900142475.1 of Fibrobacter sp. UWH4. Classification (NCBI taxonomy): domain Bacteria; kingdom Pseudomonadati; phylum Fibrobacterota; class Fibrobacteria; order Fibrobacterales; family Fibrobacteraceae; genus Fibrobacter; species Fibrobacter sp. UWH4. The sequence goes on along the minus strand of NZ_FRAY01000005.1, from coordinate 349,817 downwards.
CCTGAGTCACTTCCCAGCTGTGATTTGCGCCATTGCGGTCACGAATCAAGCTATCGGCTTCGTCAAGGAACAAGATAGCCTTTGACTCTTCGGCCTCCTTGAACATTTTGCGGATGTTCTTTTCGGTGTCGCCCACATAACTTTTCACATGGAGCCGCCATTATATATCGCCTTTTTAATCCAAATTGTCAAAAAGTTCGATAAAAATATAGGAGATGTATGCGACAAATAATGTCGCAAGCAAAACTTTTACTTAAAGTTAATCCCGAACGACTTGGGAACTACGATTTCCTTGTAGGCGTTCATCAAGTAATCATCGGTCATACCTGCAACATAGTCGGCAACGACGCGCAACTTGGATGTTGCCTCTTTATATTCAGCACTCATGGAATTGAACCAGTGATTGATTCCGGTGACTTTTTTGTCAGAACCGAGTTCATCGAGACATTCTTCCAAAACGGTGCGGAACATCGTCTTGATTTTTGTGTCTTGCGTAGACTTTTTCGGGTTCAGGTAAATGTTCCTGTAGTTCCAATCTTTCAGGCGATTCAGCGCATCAAAAACTTCCTGCGAGAAACTGAGCGTTTCCTTGTCGATGCTGTTGTTCACGAGGTCCTTGATAAGCGTGTCGACAATTTCGCCGTTCTTGTTGCCAAGCACTTCCGTGACTTCGCGGGGCAGGCTTTCGCGTTCCACCAGTTTCAAGATGATGGCATCTTCGATGTCTCGGCCAATGTATGCGATTACGTCCGAGATGCGCATGACGCAGCCTTCGAGCGTCATCGGGACCATATCTTTCGACTTGAAATTCCCGTTGAGGCTTTCGCGGTATTCCGTCAGCAACTTTTCCGGAGTCTTGCTGCGGTCGCAGCCGTAGCTGTTCTGCAGGATTTCGCCGTTGTGGCAGATAATTCCGTCAAGCACTTGTGCGGTAAGGTTCAGGCCTTTTCCGTAGGCTTCGAGGTCGTGGAACAAACGGAAACTTTGAACGTTATGTTCAAAAATGCCAGCGCCCTGTTCCTGCAAAAACGCAGAAATAATGCGTTCGCCGTCGTGTCCAAAAGGCGTGTGGCCGACATCGTGTCCTAGCGAGATTGCTTCGATCAAATCTTCGTTCAAGTTCAAGAAACGCCCGATGGTCCTTGCGATTTTCGCCACCAGCTGCACATGGAGCACGCGATGCGTGATGTGGTCATTTTCGACCAGGTAAAAAACTTGGGTCTTGTCGATGTAGCGGCTGTAGCAATAGGAATGGATAATCTTGTCCGAATCGTGAAAGAAATCCGGGCGTATATCTTTGGGAGCCTCATGAAAACGAACCGCCTGTGCAGACTTGCAAGCGTAAGGCGCAAGCGAATTTTCCTTGTCGTTCAGGCGAGATTCAATTTGTTTTTTTGTTTCAGCATTCCATTGCATAGGCAAATCCTTGTCCGCACAGAACTATTCCGCAAATCCCGGCGGCGGCAGGTGCATGCCGGCCATGGTAAGTTTATTGTCGCGGGCGTATTGCATTAGGCGCTTGCGACTCTTGATGGATTTTTCCTTATCCATGTCATAGTTGGAATTGATTTCGGGGTGGTCCTTCTGCAACGCATAACCATGCATCAGGTCGCCAATCACGAGCAGGTTACTATACTGGAACGCAGTATGGCCGGGCGTGTGCCCCACGGCGTCAAGTGCAATCACCCCCTGCGGCAACGTGTCGCCAAAAGCGAACAAATGCAGGCTATCTTTATAGATGCCCATAATCACCTTCTGCAAATCATTTTTCGCGATGTCGTTCATCCAGGCATCGTATTCCATTTTGCCCGCGTAGACAGCAGCATTCTTAAAGAGTTTTACGTCCTTGCCAGTAGAGTCTTTTGCAATCATGCCTGCAATATGATCAGCATGAAAGTGCGTCAAGTAAATGAAGTTGACGTTTTCGGGTGTTACGCCGAGGGCTTCAAGGCGGTTCAACATTTGGCCGCCGAACGCGCCAAGGCCGGCATCAAACAGAATGTTCTTGCCAGCGACCTGCAGCAGGAATACGCTCACCGAGGCGGGAATGCCGTCGGGCAAGTTCAAACTTGCAAACAGGGAATCGCTTGCATCGCTAAAGAGGCTGCGGGGGTTCAGCTTTTCGCCCTGATTGTCCTGAATCCAGGTCACGCTTGCGCCATTTGCGAGCTTGATCGTTTTAGCCACATGAACGACATTGGCGGTTTCTGCGGGGGCCGCTTTTTCTGCCGATTCCGCAGCAGGCTTTGCCTGTTCAGCATTTTTTTCGGCAACTTGGTTTTTGGTGTCGCTGCAGCCGAAAGCGACAAATGACGCCATCAAGGCAAAGAGAGGGAGAAAACGCTTTTTCATAAGGGCTCCTGTTTAGAGAGAATATAAAAAAGAATTTCCGGTCTTCAATTATTTATTCCTTTTCGAACTCGAGAATGTCGGCCTGCAAGGTAACGTCATCCGGGAAATAGTTTTGGGCAATACGCAGCAGGCGGAGAGCCTCGTCATCGCGCTTTTGAGCGTGGGCATCGTAGGCCATATTCTTGAAGCCGAATACGGCTTCGGCGTTCCCCTGTTTGGCGGCAAGTTCGTAGGCGGATTCGGCACGGTCGAGGAACTTGGCGTCGTATGCGAGGTTCCCGAGGAAGATGGCGGCGTCGCTAAAGTCGGGCTTGATTTGCGTGAGATTGTTGAGCACGTCCATCGCCACGAAAGGCTTGTTGTCTTCGGCGAGAACATCGGCGAGCTTATACATGGTTGCAGGGTCATCAGGGCGAACGCCCAATGCTTCGCGGTAAGCGCCAGCGCTTTCTTCATACTGTTTGTTCAGACGGTAAACGTCACCCAGGTAAACCAAGAAGTCAATTTCTTCGGGGTGAGCGGCATAGCCTTCGCGAATTACGGCAACGGCGCGTTCAAAATCGTTGAGCGAGATATTCGCTTCGGAAAGCTGGTACACGATGCTGATGTCTTCTTTGTCAAGCTGGTAGGCTTTTTCAATGGCACGCAGGGCGCCGACCGCGTCGCCGGTTTTACTGTAGGCTTCGCCTAAGTAAAGCCAACCGGAAACATTTTCCGGTTCCAGTTTCAACGCACGGTGATACGCCGCCACGCATTCGGGATACTGCTTGAGCCGAAAATAGACACTCGCCATGTTAAAAAGAGCGGGAGCGAACGAACCGTTCGAAAAATCGATTGCCTTGCGATAAGTGGCGGCGGCATTCGGCAAGTCATTCTGCTGGTAATAACTGTTGGCGATGTTGAAACTGGTCGCGACGGGGTCGGCGCCACGAGATTCCGCCTTGCGGTAAAGCATAATGGCCTGCTTGAATTTTCCATCGCGGTAAAGTGCGTTCGCGCGTTCCATCAGGTCATAAGAAGACTGCGCCGCGAAACAAGAAACAGCGAGGAAAATAGCTACGAGCCATGAGCTATGAGCTATGAGCGAAAAAACTCTTAACCAAGATTTTTTTGTCTTACCATAATTACACATTCATCAATCCTCATAGCCCAAAGGGCCGCTAGGCCCGAGCTCACACCTCATAGCCATTAGTCCCTAAACTTCACTTCAAATGGTTGTTCCATGCCACAGAAGGGCACCGCTTTTCCCGCCTTTTCAGCCGGAGTAAATGTCATGCGAGAAAGGGCTTCGCGGCCAGCAGCGGCAAGGCCAGAACCCGCCGGGGATTCTTCCAACACCTTGATGTCATACACATGACCACCCGCGTCCACGCAAAAACTGAGTCGGAGCGTCGCATCAATTTCGTTATCCCTGATTTTGGGAGGCACCTGGAAATTCGCCATACTGCGGCTTTCCGGTTTTTTGTCGACATCGCCCTTTTCTGTTGAAAGCGCACCGCCACGAAAATCGGCAACCAATTCATCACTGATAGCGGCACCTGCCGTTCCCGAGGCAGCACCGAGATTCATCGCAAAACGAGGCCCAGCCTTGGGCGAACGCGAATTGGACTTCATACGGTTCGGCTTGCGAGTCGGCTTTTTCTTTTCTACCTTCTTCTCGACCTCGTCCACCTTCTTGACACTCACTTCTGTCTTCGCGTACTTCTTTTCGTGAAACACCTTACCGCTCAAAAACAAGTTCGCCATCGTCACGGAGAACACGAGAAGCATACTCGCGAGAATCGCCGCAAGCAAAATGCTAAAACGCTTCACTATTTTTTTCAAATATCTAAACATAAATCATCTTTCTAACATAGATTGCTTCATCGTTTCATTCCTCGCAATGACGATTCTTCTTGACCCTCATCACTAATCACATCCTACTTGAACAATCTTCTCTGGATCCCGTCAGTCGTTGCACTCCTTCCAGGATGACCGCCTCGTGGCACGTTCCTAACCACTAACCACAGTTTACTAACCACTATCTACCTCATACCTCAAAGGCACGAAGTGCCGACCTCACACCTCATTGCTCATAGCTCCTACTCCGCCTGGGCCGCGATAGAAACCTTTTTCACTCCAGCCAAGTTACACATATCGATCACCTGCACCAGCACACCCGTTTCCGCTTCCTTGTCCGCGATTACAACGGCTTCGCGATCGGGAGTTTTCGCCAATGACTGTTTCAAAATATCCTGCAGGCTCGCTAAATCCACCTGGCGTTCGTTCATGTGAATAGTCCCTTCTCGTGTAATGGCTATCAGCAAGTTCTCCTTTTCGAGTTGACTTGCGGTTTGCGCCTGCGGCTTGGTCACATCCACGCCCGTTTCGCGGGTAAACGAAGAGGTCACCACAAAGAAGATGAGCAAGATAAACACGATGTCCATCAGCGGGCCCATCTCGATGCCCATATCCTTCTGTTTTCTTCTCGGCAAATTGAATTCCATAATAAATCCTTCGTCCTTGGATTGCTTCGTCGCTTCGCGCCTCGCAATGATGTGTCAGCAGCTCACCTTCTCTACTAAACAGTTCTCTATTACAGTCGCACCCAGTTCCATGTTCTGCCGTAAAATTTCGATTCGTTCGTCAAGGCGCTGTTTCAGAAGTGTCAGTGGAAAAGCCACGAGCAAACCACTCTGCGTTGAAATCAACGCTTCAGAAATGCCGTCGGCCATCAGCACCGGGTTTTGGTTTCCGTACAGTGTTATCACTTCGAATGTCGAAACCATGCCCGTCACCGTGCCGAGCAAGCCCAAAAGCGGTGCCGCGGACGCCATCACCGATACAATGTGGGTTCCCTGCTCCATATAACGGACGGTCTTCATCATACGGACCTGCATATAATCCTTAAACGACGCAGGATCCTTCGCAGCAATTTCAACGGCATTGCAAAGTTCCCTGCCCAAAAGACCGCCACGTTTGCGCAAGCGCTTAATAGCCATCTCTACACCCATAGGCGACTTGCTATTTAAGCGGTCGCGTTCACCGCCGTTCAAGTCGCGACGCATGCGTTTGACCACCTTGTGGACATCTGCACGAAAAAAATCCTTACCGATGCGCAGCCAACTCGAGAACAGGAAGTAGAATCCGATAACGCCCGCCAGCAGAATCGGTAGCATGACCACGCCTCCCGCCTGGTAAGTGTTCTGCAAGGATTCAAGGAATATGTAATGCGTATTGCTCATAACATTCAGCTAGAGATTGCGTCGCTTCGCTCGCAATGACATTCCATTCGCAATGGCGCTTATTCAACCTTCCCGAAGATTCTGTTCAAGAGCGAGGTGCTCTGTACGTAGAGTTCGCTCGTGACCTTTTCAATTTTTTCGCTCAAAAGACCATGCAGAATCATCACGGGGATAGCAATCACGAGGCCAGTTTCCGTCGTCACGAGGGCTTCGGAAATACCGCCAGCCAACACGCGAGCATCATTCGTACCCACCTCGGTAATCACAGTAAAAAGCGTAATGATACCCGTCACCGTACCCAGCAGGCCGAGCAACGGAGCAATCGTCCCCATGGCCGCCAAAAGGCCCATACGACGCTCCAATTTCGGCTGTTCTCGAAGCAGTGCTTCCTGCAAGGAACGTTCCGCATCTTCGCGCTTGTCGCGAGCACGGTTCAGCACGGCGAACAGAACCATTGAAAGACTCGTTTCCTTCTTGAGGCAGAGGGCGGCGGCATCTTCGTAGTGTCCATCCTTTACGAGTGCGTTCAGTTTCTTCATAAAGCGGCGTCCCAGATGTCCACGGTGCGTCAACACCAGGAACCGTTCCAGGCAAAGGAGCAGCGCAAAGATTGCCACGAGAGCAAGCGGATACATCACGATTCCGCCCTTCTTGAAGAACGCCTTGAGTTCCTCGTCCCAGGTAAGTTCCTTCGTATCGGTAATGGTATTCTTGATTGCCTTGTTCTGCAACACATCGAGCGGAACACTCACCACGGAACCGCTACTTGCCTGCGTCACGGCCAGCTTGATATTTGCAGCCATTTCGGGCGGAAGCGCCGCATTCCATTCAAAGATTTTTCCTTGCAGCGCGCCCGAACGGAGCAACGCCTGCACATCGCCGTTATCCTGCGCCACTTCGCCAAGGAATACCGTTCCCAAACGCAAGCGGTTCACGTTCACGTCGGGGCGAGAACCCACCTGGGACACCTCGCGGCCATAGGACTGCGTATACGTCATTTCGTGGCGGAGCAGCAGGTCGTCCATAAAGCCCTGTACGGCACCGATGGTGTTCGGAATCTTCTTGTCGGCCTCGCCGGCAGCCTGACGGAGCCGGAGCAGTCGACCGTTCATACCCACCGGATAATCACCCATGACATCGCCGAGCGTCTTGTCAATCGAAAGTTTGACCTGCGTATTCAAAGCATCGTAAGCGGATTCATCGGATTGAGCGCGTTCTTCGACTTCGCTAGTCATATTCTTGCTCGCCATGACTTCTTCGCTCACGCGGCCAAGATCCGTTGAAAGCTTGGAATAGCGACCGTCGAGTTCACGCGACTGCGCCTGATGTTCTTCGGTCAGCTGCGATTCGGCATAACGTTTGCGCCAATGTTCCGCTTCGAGCTTTTCGAGCGAATCGGCCTTCTGCAAACGGATGCGGGTCAAGGCGTCCACTTCGCGCTGCAAGTTGCGGACTTCTTCCATCTGCAACGAATCCTTGATTCGCGCCTGGTCTTCGGCAGAAACCTTCTTTTCACCGGAACCCGACCACGGCCACGCAAAGGCGGAAGAGGCCGAGAGGAAGAGAACCGTTGCAAATAAAGCTGTTCTGGATTGCTTCGCTACGCTCGCAATGACATGTTTATACATTCTCTCGTCTTTCGTCTTTCGTCTTTCGTCTAATCTCATCTTTCACCCCCTACGACAGAAAGGCTCACGGGCAGGTTCACGATCTGGGGCGGTTTCTTAGCCTGTTTCACATCGATAGCAAGCCGAACCGCGGCGCGTTCTTCCAGATTCAGATCCTCGTTCCAATCGTAGCTTACCTTTCCGTTTTCCACCTTACGCACAAGCGTTCCGAAAACGGTTCCGTTCTCGTCGCTGTAGACCATCCACTGGTTTCCGATGCGGAGGATAGAGGCGTTGATCAGCTCTCCATTCTTGCGGGTAAGCGGACTGTTGATGATTGCCACTTCGTCGCCGAACTTGGTTTCTTCGGCAATGAGCGACTTAAGGCGAGAAAAAGCTTCTTCTTCGCTGGCATTGCCACTTTCGATATCGCGAGTGAGCGACTTGACTCGGTCAAGCCTACTTTCACGTTCCCAGGGGAGCGTTTCGGCCACCTGAGCCTCTAGTTTCTTGCTGATGCCCGCCAGTTCCGCACGCAAGGCCTTGCGCTTGGCAGCCACATTGTCGCTACGGTTCTTGGCGCGATCCTGCTTATTGCGTTCCGTCTGGAGCTCCCCCGCAACCGCCTTAATTTTATTGTTCAGCGTATCGATTTCGCTGCGGCGGCGTTCCGTATCGGCCTTGTAGCGCTGCGAAAGCGTCTTGTAACGGGAATCGTCCGCCTTGAGCATCGAGTCGGTCGAGGCTATCTGGCGGTTCAATTTCTGGATTTCAGAATTGAGCCTTTCTTTTTCGAGCTTGAGGTCGCGAATTTCGGCATCACGGTCGGCAAGTGCTACCCCCGAAAACAGCAACACAAAAAGCATCAGATGTGCCAAGGGCACTAATTTCAGTCGTTTCATAACTTTCCACAATAGGGTTTGTTTCAAAATTACATATTTAAAACACCCTACCAAGCGGAAAGTGTTACCTAGACAACATATTTTTTTGTTTTGCTAGAACTTCCACATCGCACCAATGACAGGAACGACGCTATAGACGCCTCGATCATCTTCGATGTAGCTTTCGGTACGGACGTAATCGTCATCCTTCTCGTACCTCACCGAAGATTCGGTCACCGTAATGGGGAGCCAGCGGCCACCCACGCTCGCGAAGATGCCGATATGTTCGGAAAGTCCGAAACGCAGCACGAGGTCACCACCGACAGATAGTGCGCCCATGGTTTCCGTGAAACGGCGTTCGACGATTCCAAGTTCAGAATGGCGAACCTCATTTTCGTCGGATTCGAACTCGGCATATTCGTAGCCAGCCACGGCAAGCACGACCAACGTAAAGCCATTGGTGTTCACGGGGCTGAAACCGAGACCCGCTTCAACCGCACCGAAAGATCCGACCAGCCAGTCGTCGTTTTTTTCAAAACGGATGTTGTCGGTCAACGAAGAACCCGCCGCAATGGACAGATGCAACGCAAGACCAAAACGGGCAACTCCCGTATAGGAGAGATCGAGGCCGTAGTTAATCAAGTCAATTTTATTGCCGCGAGACTTGTACTGTTCCACAGGAACCGTCGCACCGACACCCCACAAGTGCGTCCAGGTCTTTTCGGCGGCAGGAGCGTTAACGGGAGCGGGAGCAGAGGCGGCGAAAACCGTAGCGGAAGATTCGGCAACCGGCCCTTCGGCAGGCTGGGAAACGGGAACGGCGGTCTGAGCAATAGGCTCAGCCATTTCGGCAGAGGTTACAGCCTGGGCAGTTTCTGCGGGCGCCTCGGGCGGTTCTGCAGCTTGTGCTACAGTACCAGCGGGTGTTTCGGCAGAGGCGGCAGGCTCCGCCACTTCAGCAGTCTGTGTCGCCGGTTCTGCAGAAGCCGCTTCGACGGACTCAGTGACCGGAGCTGCAGGTTCCACCACTTGGGCAGCAGACTCGGTGACCTTGGCTGCCGTATCGGCAGGTGCAACCGTTTCCTGAGCAAAAACGGTTGCGCAAGTAATTAATGCTGACACGATAATTCTTTTCATTTTTTTCTTCCTTATTCCTCACTGAAGATAATATATTTTTACAAGGAATGCAATAAAAAAATTTCATGTTCAGCATCATTTTCCACCATCATTCTCGTAAGATTTCCGTAATATGACAATGCCCGAAATTTGCGAGTATATTATATTTTACATAGAAAAAGAGGTGCTTCAACGGATTTCAAATGCCTGCGTTTACAAAGTTATCAGCGCAGTTCCCCCGTTCATAGTGCCGTGGCAATTACAAAAAAGGAAGTGTTTATGAATTTTATGAAGAATACGCAGAGCGGATGCTCGTTCCGGAAAGGCAAGGTACGCCCCGTAATCGCATTGTCTATCGCCATGGCCTTTGCGGCCTGTAGCAGCGACACCATCGAAAGTACTGCTGCAGAAAACGAAAAGCTCGCGATGCCACTCGAAAACACGACCCCGGCATTCCTAAAAAAAGGCGACAAGATTGCATTGCTTTCACCTTCGTACACCACCCCCGATTCCAACATCCAGAAAACGGCCGATGTCATTAGGGAATGGGGCTTCGAACCGGTTATCGGTAAAAATGTCGACAAGCTCGATGCAGGCAAATTCGCAGGCACCATCGAAGAACGCGCCGACGACTTTAGGGCCGCGCTCAAGGATACCAGCATCAAGGCGATCCTCTGCAACCGTGGCGGCTACGGCACCATCCAATTGGTAGACCTCATCGACCCGAAGCTCATCCAGGAAAATCCCAAGTGGGTCATCGGTTACAGCGACATCACCACGCTGCACGCCATGCAGACCAAGGCGGGAGTCGCTAGCATTCACGGAACCATGAGCTCAAGCATCGCAAAGACCGGCGGCGACGAAGACAACAGCAAGCTCCTGCGCGATCTTCTCAAGGGTGATGTTCCCGTATACAAGGTTCCTTCGCACAAGTATAACCAGAACGGGACCGCCAAGGGCATTCTCGTGGGCGGCAACATGTCGACCTTCGTTCCTCTCATCGGCGCATCCGACATCGACGTATTCCAGAACGAAGGCATCATCCTCTTTATGGAAGAAATCGGCGAAAACCTGCGCAACATTGACCGCATGTTCCACTCGATCGAACTGCACGGCGTCATGGAAAATGTAAAGGGCGTTATCCTCGGCGAATTCGTGGATTCCGGCACCGACCTCGACTACGAAAGCACTGAGGCCATGCTTTCCAAGTATCTGAAAAAATACGACATTCCCGTGATGTGCGGATTCCCGGCGGGTCATGACGACATCAACCTTCCGATCGTGATGGGAGCTGAAGTTCAGATGAAAGTCACCGACGATGGCGCAATGCTCGCCTTTGACATTGGCGGCACACGCAAGGAAGTTGATACGGAAAAGCTCACCCCGAAGGAAGCCCTTTCGAAGTCGCTGCTCAAGATGCTCGCCGGAAAGATTTTCAAGATTGAAGAGTAGTTTTTAAAGGATTTATAAAATGGCTAATGGATTGTATCGCGCCCTGCGAGTCTCCAAAATAACAATTGCAGTTGCATCCATAGCACTCCTTGCCGCCTGCGGCGACGACTCTTCGAGCGGGCCAGCCCATTCGACAAGCTCCGGGACCTCCACGCTCGACATAAGCAAAATGAGCATCCGCGAGAAGGTGGGGCAGATGTTCTTCGTGCGTCCCGAGGCACTCGACACGAGCATCCACTGGAACGAATATGCGGAACTCCCAGATTACAAGCTGCAGCACGTGAACAAAACTATACTCGCCGTCAACAAGGACTACCCCGTTGGCGGAATGATTCTTTACGCACACAACATTGTAGACGAAGCGCAACTCGGTGAATTCATTGCCGAAATCAGAACGCTGAACGGTTCTCCGCTCCTTGCGATAGATGAAGAGGGAGGTCGCATCGCCCGCATCGCGAACAACGAGAACTTCAACGTACCCAAGTACGAAAGCATGGCCGCCATCGCCGAAAGCGGCGACCCGAGCGAAGCTTACAAAGCCGCTTTCACCATCGGAAGCTATGTCAAGGAATACGGATTCGACATCGACTACGCCCCGGTCGCCGACGTGAACACGAATCCCGAGAACATCGTCATCGGGCCGCGAGCCTTCTCGGACGACCCCGAGACCGCCGCCGAATTCGTGGTAAGTTACCTGAACGGCCTCGATTCCGCAGGTGTCATCGGCACGCTCAAGCACTTTCCCGGTCACGGTGACGTAAAGACCGACACGCATTCCGGTTACGCCGAAACGAACAAGACCTGGGAAGAAATGCTCGAATGCGAAATGATCCCGTTCAAGGCAGGCATCGAGGCGGGCGCGCAGATGATCATGACCGCGCACATCGCCGCCCCGAAGGTCACCGGTGACGATCTGCCCGCGACACTTTCATCGGTCATTCTGCAAGACAAGCTCCGCGGCGAACTCGGATTCAAGGGAATCATCGTAACCGACGCCATGGACATGGGCGCCATCACCACGCAATTCGGGAACGCCGAAGCCGCCATCAAGTCGATTCAGGCAGGCGTCGACGTGGTACTTTGCTCCAAGGATTTCACGCAGGTATTCGACGCCGTCGTGAATGCGGTTGAAAAAGGCGACATAAAAGAAAGCCGCATTGACGAAAGCGTCAAGCGAATTCTTGCGTTAAAAACGACGAAATAGGGACATTTACCAGCAACAATACGACCACAGCAACAAAGCCTAATGCAAAACAAGACGATTTACTACAAGGTGGCGGAACATTTTTTTTCTGTCGAGGCAAGCGAGGGTTTTCTGTCGCAGATGACCAACTACGCCCCGTTTGAAACCGAATCCGTAAAAGTCCCTGCATTTTCACTTGTTGTACACACAGACACAGACGCCCCTGTATACACCGAAGACACCCGCCAGGAAGAAGAAGGGCAGGCCATTCTATGCGGGCGCACGGCGGAAGGACTGCCGACATTTGATTTTTGGCTGTTCGGGAAGTGCGCGGGGATTCTCGTTTGCGAGAAGGACTTCAAAAAAGCAAATCTTTTTGTTCATCGGGAAAGGGAGATCCCCACCCTGGTGGCCATGCGCACTAAAGAACAGAGTTCTAAGTGCTGTCCGCCCGCATTCGCGGGGATGACAGAAAAGAACACAGGGATGACAGAAGAGGGCGCGCAGAAGGTAACGCACCTGGACATCTTTGCAGTGAACAACTCGCTGATGGTCCTGTACTCGTTGGCAACGGCAGACAAACTGACGGCCCTTTTTCATGCTGCAGTCATCCGCCACGAGGACCGCGGCTACCTTTTCCTCGGGAAAAGCGGCACGGGCAAAAGCACCCATGCGAGGCTATGGCTCCAGTACATCAAAGGTTCCACCTTGCTCAACGACGACAACCCCATAGTACGCTTGTTTAATGCGGACGGCGGCAAGATTTCTGCGAAAGTCTACGGTTCCCCCTGGAGCGGAAAGACCCCGTGTTACAAGAACGAAGTCGTCGACATCGGTGGATTCGTCCTGCTTTCGCAGGCTCCGTACAACAAGATTTTTTCCTTAAAGGGAGTCGCGGCCTACGCCGCACTTGTCCCCTGCATTTCGGGAATGCGCTGGAACAAGGAAATTGCAAACGGAATCCACCAAACCGAAAACGCCCTGGCCACCCATGTTCCCGTATGGCACCTGGAATGCCTGCCAGACGAAACCGCAGCAAAACTTTGCCAGGAAACCATCGCATGATTTCCGATGATGTCATCCTGTCCGAAGCTATCCGACTCGTTCAAGACGGAGTCAGCGTGACCTTCCCCGTAAACGGGCGGAGCATGCTCCCGTTTATCGTTGGCGGACGCGACAGCGTGATTCTCGAGAAGCCTCGCGAGCTGAAAATCGGGGACATCGTGCTCGCCAAGGCGGACACCGGACATTTCGTGATCCATAGGATTGAATCGATGGACAAAAGTTCCCTGACCCTGATGGGGGACGGCAATCTCGCCGGACGCGAGCACTGCAGCAAGAGCGACGTTTTCGCGCAAGTCACCTGGGTCGTACTTCCCGGTGGCAAGCGACGCTCCCTGGGGACGTTTCGTTTCCGCTTGGCCGCCAAAATATGGTATATTCTTTTACCCTTGAGGCGCTACCTGCTTTGGATTTATAGGAAAGTATAATAGTATGAAAATCAAGAACGGCTTTGTGCTGCGCGACGTGTGCGGCGAACAGGTGATTATGGGCGAAGGAATCGGAGCCCTCGATTTCGGAAAAATGCTTTGCCTGAACGAAACGGCGGCATTCCTCTGGAAACAGGCGGAAACCCTTGGCGAATGGACTGTAGATTCCCTCGCCGAAGTTCTGCTGAACGAATACGAAGTTTCCCCTGAACAGGCCAAGGCCGACGTCATCGCGATTGTCGGCGAATGGCAGAAAGTCAACGTGGTCGAATGAAATACGCCCGTTACCTGTGGCAGGCGATGCGGGGTTTCCGCACAAGCATCGCCATTCGGATTTTGGCGGGAACCGGGCGCGTTGCGCTCGGATTGCTGATGGTATGGTTGAGCAAGCGTTTTATCGACGAAACCATCCGAACGGGCACCCGCGACGACATTGCACGCATGATTGCGTTCCTGGTGCTGACCATGGTAGGCACCATCGTCCTTAGGCTCGTGTACTACTATATGACCGCTTCAGCCATGGTGAAAAAGTCGAACGCCCTTCGACTGAACCTTTTCAAGTCGCTTTTCGCACGCGACCTCTACAACGGCCAGGAGCTGCATTCCGGCGATGTATCGTCGAGACTTTCCAAGGATATCGAGAACGTAGCGACTTCCACGATCGATACACTTCCGCAGATGGCGGTAACGGCCCTCCAACTGGTGGGGGCGTTCCTACTGATGCGCTGGTTCGACGCATGGTTGGCGTGGGCGCTGTTGCTGCTGACACCCATAGTCATCGTTGTCGGCAAGCTGATTGCGCGCAAGCTCCGCAAAATGACGCTTGAAATCCGCAACAGCGAAAGCAAGATTCAGATGCAGGTACAGGAAGGCGTCGAATACAACGCCGTGCTGCGTTCGCTCAAGAGCGAGAAATGGGTTACGGAACGTTTCGATTCCAGGCAAGACCAGTTGGAAGGCGAAGTCCTGCGCCGCACGCGCTTCACCACCTATTCCCGTTTCGCCATCGGCTCCGCCTTCGGCCTCGGATACCTGCTCGCGTTTATTTGGGGCGGCCTCGGGCTCCGCGACGGCACCATCACCTTCGGCATGATGACCGCCTTCTTGCAGCTGGTCGGACAAATCCAGCACCCGATTTTGACTCTGCTCGGCCTGATGCCGCAACTGGTACATTCTACAGCGAGCATCGACCGCTTGAACGAACTTGAGAGCAGCGCCCGCGAAAGCGATTCCCTGACGATAGCGGAACAAGTCATGCAGGGGAGCCTCGGTGTAAAGCTCGAAAACATCAGTTTCAGCTACGTCGGGAGCGGCCACGAAGTCATGCAGCAGTTCTCTCACGACTTTGCACCGGGAAGCAAAACCGCCATTCTCGGCGAAACAGGTAAGGGCAAGACCACCCTCTTTCGGTTGCTACTCGGCTTCATTGAACCCGATGCGGGAAGGATGCTCATTTATTCGGAAAATGAGGTCGGGGCCGTTTCGGAAAGCACCCGCGTAAACTTCGTCTACGTTCCACAGGGAAACACCCTCATGAGCGGGACCATCCGCTACAACCTGCAACTCGCCTGCCCAAACGCCACCGAAAAGGACATGCTTGAGGCGCTCCATACGGCCTGCGCCGATTACGTCCAGGAACTCAAGGGAGGCCTCGATTTCGAACTCGGCGAACGCGGCTACGGGCTCAGCGAAGGGCAGGCGGCACGCATCGCGATTGCACGCGGTCTCTTGCGACCGGGAAACATTCTCCTGTTCGACGAAATCAGTTCCTCGCTCGACGAGGCGACCGAAGCGGAACTCTACCGTCGCCTATTCGAGACTTACCCGAACAAGACGATGATTTTCGTGACGCACCGCCCTGCCATCTGCGACATGTGCGACGAAATCGTGCGAATTTAACCAGGTGGATTTAATCCGCAACAAGCTCCGCCGCTACTTGCATTCGGCGTGTTCCTTGGCAGAATCAAGTTCGCACCAATTTCTGCATATCGATGTCTTGAATTCCAGCTTGACCTTGATTTTGCCGTCTGTCGATTTCTCGTTATCACCCAGCAAAAATTCATTGCAAATTTCTTCAACTTCGCGATGAAGAATACTTGACTTTTGGTTCATCAGGTAGTAGCGACTCACAAGTGCACTCTTGCATTGGTCATATTCCGGCCAGCCGCGGTCGGCACACCAGTTCCACAGATATTCCTTGCAGTTGTTCTTCTCGGGATCTTCAAGGCATTCCTTTTCAAGTTCCGAGCAGTCCGCGATATGGTTACTTTCAAAGCCGCTAGCGGCGCAATAACGTTTGAGACCATCGGCATACGCATTGGACTTTTCCTTTTCATCCATCGAATCGGGCAAGAAAATTGACCAGCTGGCCGTATCGAGCATCATGGCGGCCTTCACGTTGGAAGCGTAGCACTTTTTCAAATCCTTGTTGTAGACCGTATCCCGGTATTGTTCATAGGCATGCGCATTCGCCGAAATCAAGTCTTCGTAACCGTGCAAGTCAGACCACCCTGCACACGCGACATCCTGGAAGAGCCTGCATCCACGGGAATCCCAGGATTTTTCCAAATTGTCGCAGTTGTAATCGGCCACATGGCTGAAGTTCACGCCCTCCCCCTTCACATTCAAATAAACATGCGAGACGGCTATTCCCGTAAAGACTCCCATGCCGTTTTCGATATTCGACTCGGGAACGACACGCGAATCGGATACGGATTCCTTCACCTTTTCCACGTAATCCACATAGGCGCGGTCCGTCGCATACAGGTCAACAGAGACTTCGCCAATAGGCAGCATCATGTTCATCAGGTAGAGCGTATCCAGGTTATTGAGCCCGGCAATCCAACGATTGAGCGTATAGCCGTAATTTTGTTGCGTTTCCAGCGGGTCATGCATCGAAATTCCGCGGTACCCCGACGAATCTGCATCGGTCATTCCCTTGAACATCTGGTTGAACGTCGTCTTCACCGATTCACCGTTTTCCATCCCGTAATTCAAGACCGAGAGGACTCCGCCCACCGTGTTGTCAAACTCCAGGGCACACTTGAAGAATTCCATATCCATCGGGAATTCCAGGAACTTGACGGAAAAATTCGCCGACCTTCCAAAGCCCTTATTGACATCGTAATTTTCGTTCGCCTTCCACACATAGCTCCCGTCGCGCAAAGGCACGTTCATTCCCTTGATTTTCACGCCATTCGGAATTGTCGCGACTGCCTTGTACCTGGATTTTGCCCGGTGTCCCGAGCTGTCCCACTCAAAGTAGGCGTTCATCGTATAGGATTCACCCGCGACACCCTCAAAAAGACTATTGGTAAAGCAGTTGTCACCATGAAGTTCAATGGTCGTATCCACATCACCAAGGAACGAACGATTGAAGCGACCTTGCAGCGTGACATAGGCGCTATCGTAAAAAGCGAAATCCTCTGCAGCAGTTTCGTCCAATTCGTAGACCTTCGAAAAGCAGATTTCTGCATTACGGTTTTCGACCACATAGCCGTAGGTGTAAATGCCCGTGTAGATTTCACGTTCTTCCGGGGTGTATTCCCACGGACCGTGAAAATCGCTGCAGGCCACCAAGAAAAACACCGCAAGGGAACAAAGGCTCTTCCGCCATCCATCAATTTTATTTATCAATCTCCAATAATTCATAAATCAGCCTTATTCATCAACTATGGATCCCGTCAGTCGTTTTACTCCTTCCAGGATGACTGCTTCTATACATTCACCAAATTCATACCTTTAATTCAACCATGGTTCCCGTCAGTCGCTTCACTCCTTCCAGGATGACAGCTTCTATACATTCATCAAAGCCAAACCTTTAATTCAACGATGGTTCCCGTCAGTCGTTTCACGCCTTCCAGGATGACAGCTTCTATACATTCACCGAATTCATACCTTTACTTCAACCATGGATCCCGTCAGTCGCTTTACTCCTTCCAGGATGACTAAACATTCCTACTAAAAAACCTTCTATTTAAAAATACATCTCGAAACTTAACATAATAGGCAAGAACGGGAACTGCGTAATCTCGGTCTTCTCGGGAGGATTCTTGCTCGTATCGTAGAACGTGTAGAACATGTTCTTGTGGTCCGTCAAGTTGATGATGGTCCAGCTGAAGTTCCAACTGTCTTCGCGGCCGACATCAATCGCCTTCACGTCGATGCGGAAGTAATCCGACTGACGGCCTGCATTGCGGCTTCCCGGCAGCACCACCACCTCGTCGCTATACTGCTGGTGTCCTAGCTCCTGCGACATATAGCAACCCTTGTATTCGCTGATAGGCATTCCCGCCGAATATTTCATGATGACCGACGAACGGAAGTAGCGGCCTTTTTTCTTGTGCTTGCGGAGGGCATCCTCGCCGCCACTCCAGTTGATTCCCATGTCCATCTTGAGCGCGTAAGGCTGATGCCAACTCGGATAGTACGGTTTGGTACCGTCGTTGGTGCGCATCACGCTGATACTCTGGCTCCAGTTGATCCCGCCAAACCACCAGCCTTTATCCTTGCGCAGCGAAAGCTCGTAGCCGAGCGAATAGCCGTCCGCCGTGCCAAAATGATCGGCCATCACGAAATCGGACGAAGTCGTTTCCTCGTTGCTGTCGAGCTGCATCACGAACGTGTTCAGATTGTTCTGCGTCTTGTAATAGACACCCACGGTCGCATCGTAATCGTCAAGGATGCCACGCCGGCTGTATTCCGCCGCGAACAGCCACGACGAAGCAGGATCGATATGCGTTCCCTTGGTAGTTGTCGTTGCCGGGTAATAGAATTCGTTCAAAGTTTCCTGGTCGGTGTAGACAATCGAATTCAGGTACTGCAAGTAATAGCCACCGTAGAACTCAAGCGTCTTGGAATCGTCGAGGTTCACCGTCAAGGAGGCTCGGGGTTCCACGCCGAAATGTTCCGCCGCCGTCTGGTAGTTAAAGCGGAGGCCATATTGCAGCAGGTAATCAGGAGCGAGTTTCCAGGCATCCTGCACGTAGGCCACATGGTGGAAAGGTTTCTGGATATCGGCGATACTGATGGACGCCATCGCTTCCTGGTAACGTTCGTAATCGTATTCCAGTTCGTAACCCAATGTCAACGTATGGTTCGGAATGCCGCGGTAATTCAACCACTGCTTGCCGGCGAAGGTATACAGATACATTTCAATCGACATGAGTTCGCCGATTTTCATGGTCTGGTAGAATTCACTGAAGGCAAGCGTCGCGTTGTAATCCCAGTCCCCGTTAAAACGGTGGTAAATGCCGAACGGAATGGCGATGTTTCCCCAATCCATATAGAGCGGGTCGAAACTCAGGCGGTCCTTGCCGATGTAATAGCTGAACTTGAATCGCGTATCCTTGGAGAAATCATACATCATGGTCCCTTGCAAGTCCGTGAATTCATAATCCAGGCTCAGGTCCAGAAGACCGATGTAGTTACAAAAGTCAAGCACATAGCCGATGTAAGTGGTGCGCCCCGCAAAAATCCAGCGCACGGGTCCCTGATGGCCTTCGGTATGGACCTGTGCAGCGAAAGTGCTGATTTTGATGCTCGACTTGCTGAACCATTCGTCGACCGTATCCTGGCCACCTGCGCGGCCATCCATCTTGAGGACGGAACTCAGGCGGTTACCGTACTGTGCGGGGAAACCGCTCTTGTAGAACTGCACATCGTCTATGCCTTCGACCAGGAAGGTGCTGAACAGTCCGAAAAAATGCACCGGCGAATAGACCACCGCATTGTCGAACAGGAAAAGGTTCTGGTCGGCGGCACCGCCGCGCACATAAATCTTGGAGCTGAAATCGGAGCTCGCGACCACGCCCGGAAGCGCCTGGATGCTCTTGATGACATCCGCTTCGGCAAGCCCCGGCATACGCTTGATGGACTTCGCGGAAACTACGGATTCGCCGGGTTTGCGCTTCGGACGGCGACGCAGCTGTACCACCACTTTCTTGAGTTCGGTCACACGGGAATTGTCGCCCGCCGCAAGGAGTGCATCGACATTGACATCCTCTTTGGTACTGTCAGATGAATCCGAAGCGGACTGCTCTGGATCCCGTCGCTGCGCTCCAGGATGACCATCTTGAGCAATGACACTAGCGGAGTCGCGCGAAACGGCATTAGAACCGTCATTCTGGAGCCCCGCAGGGGCGACAGAATCCATAGACGCATCGTCTACAAAAGCTTCGCCAAGCGCCTGCGAGAACTGGCGTTCCGCACCAATGTACTTGAGTTCGTAGCACTTTTCCTTCTCGGCACCGGCCGTGTCGGAATTGGTAACGCAGATATTCCAGAGTGTATCTTCGGGGAGTACAACACTGAAGGGCTTACCGACAGTCGTTTGCAAGGCCTCGCCCGATTCCAGGATTTCAACATTCAGCTTTTCGTCTGCCGCAAAAGAGGAATCCAGCACGACGCCGTTAAAGACAATCCCCTTCGGAGCAAGGGTATCAAGCGCAAGGGAATCCGACGCGGTCTCTTGCGCCATAGCAGCGATTGCCGCCAACAAAACGATAATGCAAATTTGAAGCTTCAAACAAAATCTCGCGTTCTAATTAAAAATAGCAAATAAGGTAACCTTATTTGCTATTGTAACACCTGAAAGAGTAGAAAGCGTCACTTTAATTTTTAGAATTTTCCCACGGTGATGCCGGCATAGAAACCGGCCCACCAACGGCCTGCATGCTTTTCGCTGCCGAAGTCGTCGTGGTATTCAGCCCGCGGTTTCAACCACACTTTATCGGCATAGCCAATAGTTGCCCAGTTGAGCGTTCCGCCCACCGAAAGTCCGAGGAAGGGGAATACTTGTGTCGTGTAGCCCAAGCGCAGGCGGTGATGAAAGTTGGGACCATCGTCATCTTCGAATTCGACTTTTACCTCTTCGTCGTCTTCATCACACTCTACATCGAGGGTTTGCGCCGTCAGGAACATATACTCAAGCTCAAAATGGCTTCCATATTTACCAAACTGAGTCCCTAGGCCCACACCCGTTTCATAGATATCGCTGAATTTCTTGAAATGCGATCCCTTTTCAATCAGGCGGGCGCCTTCAAGAGCGGTGAATAGATAAGGCGTCCCCATGCGGAAAGACAGGCCGAACGCACCCATTTCGTTCATCGAGGCGGTTGCGCTCCATACACCGTTACCCACAATATTGATCAGGCCTACCGGAGTCTTTTCGCAGTCACCGCAGATATTCACGAGACCAACCTGGCGGCCCGAGGCCTTGCCCGTAATGTTCAGGATACCCACTTGAACCTCGTCGAGTTTACCCGCAATGTTCAAGGTCGAAACCTGCACGTCGGACTCATCCGCGATATTCATGGCGGCGGTCGCCTGCACGTCGGATTTCTTGGCGATATTCATCGCAGCAGAGGCCTGCACATCGGATTTACCGGCAATGTTCATCGCGGCAGTCGCCTGCACGTTGGATTCGCTCGCAACATTCATGGCTGCAGAAACCTGAGCCTTGGTCTTGCGGGCACAATTAATGCCTGCAGCAAGCTGCATTCCAGACAAAGTATCGCCCGCATAGTTGAGGGAGGGTGAAATCTGGAGGCCCGAAGATTTGTCCTTCGTCACGTTCGCCGTTGCCGCCACCTGTACACCGTCAAAGGATTTTGCGTAGTTGACAACCGCTGAAGCCTGGGCGCCCTCAAAATGTTCCTTAGACCCGTTGTACACAGCCGACAGCTGCACACCATGCATTTCCTTACGGGCAATGTTTGCAAAAAGGCTCACCTGGGTTCCCAGCATATAGCTGTCAGTACGCGTCACGAACAGGCCCAGCTGCACACCCTTGCGGGGTTCACGATCCTTATCGACCAGGTTGAACGTCACGCGGTATTTTCCGTTGTGGTCCAGCGAGTCAATCGAATATTCCACGGAATCGGGGCGGTTGTCGTTCTTGATTTCGCCGCGAAGCGTCGTACGCTCGGCAGAGACCGCTGCGAACTGTTTCTGGGAAAGACGCGCACGGTAATTATCCTGGAGCGTCACCGAGGCTTCTTTGTATTCGACGGGGCGTTCCAGACGTACACTGTACTTTCCCGCAGGGAAACCGAGACTCATCGCGCGGCCCTGCTTCTTGTACACTTCGGCGACCAATTCACCCTTGTCGTCGCGGATAAAGAGGCGCCCTTCGATATCGTCGTCGAATTCCAGGCCGGCGCTCGTGCTGCGCAAATCCGTCATCACCACATCACCCGTTCCCGCGAGGTTCATGTCACGACTCGGATGCTGCGCGCCGCCCATCGTCGCTTCGGTTTTCTGCAGGGTTTCGTTGAAAGCGAACTGATAGGCTTCGGACAAGGTCACCTTGCCGTCGCCACTGATGTCACCGGCGCCGCGGAGGCCACTTACAAGCGAATGTGTAAAGAAGGAGCCCTTCAGCTTGTCACTTTCCTGGCTAGATTCATCTTGCGTGCTGCTCGTGATAAAGGCGTAGCCTTTCATGTCGCTACTCTTGTCGACCATGAACGCAGGGACAGCGACACCGCCCTTCACTCGCGTGATGGCGCCCGAGCCGCACGCATCAATCACCGCGATTTTCACGTCGGCATTCAACGCATCGATACGCTTGCGGAATTCCTTCCAGGTATAGACTTCTTCGCCGAGGCGAAGCCCCTTTTCGTCGGCGTGACCGCTATAATACACCAGCACTTCTTCGCGGAAATCTTCAGCCGCACCGTTACCGGTTTTAGCAGACTTTGCCGTTTTCGCTGCGACAAGTTTCTTGTCGAGCGCATCAAGTTGCTTTTGGAGGCTCTCTACACTCGGCTCCGTGACACGGTACACATTCTGCTTCGGCACGCCGCCCATCTGCGAAAGCACTTCCGCAAAGGCGCGCGCATCCGTTTCGGCATAACGCAGACGCGGGCGTTCCTTACCGCCGTTATTCGCGCTCACCGCAAACACGTAGCGTTCAATCGCAATCGAGCCCGAAGACTCGCCCGATGCGTGCACAAAACTCGCCGAAGCAAGGACCGCCATCAGAAAGAAGGTGCAAAACGCGATGCTGCTCACACCAAAATCGCAACTCAAAATTTTTCCTATAAACTTTTTCATCGTTCTCCCCCTTACTTTTCCACCTTGCGCAACGTAAACGAAACCGATTCGACACCACTGCTTTTCAGGGTCTTGTCGATATCATTCCCGTCAAACTCAAACATTTCCCCAGACGTGAGCAAGAAAAACTTTTCGAACTTGGGTGCATTATCCAACTTGTAGGCGAACGGGAGCGTGGTCATCTTGCCCGGTTCCAGTTCGACCGCACGGTTGCCTTCGCCCATGTGCATCGTGACGGTACCGTTACCGTCCATGCTGAAAAGCATACCGAAGCACTTTTGCGGAACGCGGTAACGCAGCTGGATTTCGTCGCCTTCGCGAGCCTCGCCCAGGTTCACCATCTGCACGGCGCTATCGCCCATTTTCTTCCAGACTTCGAGACCCGCGGTCATTCCCTTGATGCGCGTGCCGTTATCGACATCCGCCATCGCGACATCCATTCCGGAAGTCACCGAAGATTCATTCACGATTTCCGTCTGGCGATTCAGCACCACCAACGAGAAAACGCCGAACGCAACAACCAGCACGGCAGCGACCCGGAGCCACCACCCGCTGAAGGACCGATTCGGCGAAATCAACTCCCGTTCCTCTTTTTCCAGCTTATTTTCCAATCCGCTGAACGGATTTTCCGCAAGGAAGTGTTCGCCCTCCTCGCGCATCATCTTTACACGGGCCGCAAAGAGCTCGTCTTCTGCCTCGCGCTTGCGCAGGGCAGCCATTTCGACTTCGGGGAGTTCCCCCAGAAGGTAGCGTTCCAACTTGAAATCGGAAATTTGTTTGACATTCGTCATCTTTCGACCTCCAGATTCTTGACTTTCGCCTGCAGGGTACGCAAACGCTTGCGCACGCCGCTTACCGAAAGACCTACAGTCTCCGCAGTTTCTTCCAGGGTCATGCCGTCCACATAATGGAGCACGGCGATTGTCCTGGTCGATTCCTGTTCCTTGGAAAAAATCCTCGCGAGAATTCCACTAGCTTCGCGGCCATCGTCTTCGGCGCAGGCGATGTTGAGCAGAAGCTCGCTCGAGTCCACGTCAAGTCCGCGGCGGCGCTTGTCACGGATGCGGTTCAGGCAAAGCCTGGTCGCCGTATTCCACAGCAAGCTGGACGGTTGCGAAAGATCGATGGATTCTACACGCTCGTACACGCGCAGAAACACGTTCTGTACCATGTCCTTCGCTTCGGCTTCGTCCTTGAGCAGAAACATGCAGCGGCGATAAACCATCGGGGCATAAGCCTCGTACAGTTTCGAAAACGCCAATTGCTCAGAGAGATTTTTCCCGTTCATACCAGTGAAACACCCGAGGAGGTCGAAAGTGTCACCTAAAATTAGAAAAAAAGAACCCCGCTTTCGCGGGGATTTTGGCACTGGATCCCCTCCCTCCTCTTTCAGAGTCGGTCGAGGATGACATAAGTTGAAACTACTTCTTGGTTGCAGGCTTTGCTTCGGCCTTTGCGGGAACCGTTTCCGTTGCGGCGGGCGCAGCACCGGTCTGTTCCGCGGCAGGGGCAACGGATGCAGCAGGCGCAATCGCCGTACTGTCGATCGCAGGGACCTCGGCATACACCTTCAAGAGTTCCACCTCGAACACGAGCATCGCATTCGCAGGAATCATCGGCGGGACGCCCGCCTCGCCATAAGCCAGGGCGCTCGGGATCCAAGCCTTTACCTTCATGCCTTCTTTCATCACCTGGAGCAGGTCCTGCCAGCCTTCGATCACGGCGTTCACCGGGAATTCCAGCGGTTCGCCGCGCTTCACGCTATTGTCAAATTCGGTTCCGTTCAGGAGCGAGCCGATGTAGTGCACCTGCACGCGGTCACCCTGCTTGGGAACTATTCCCGTACCTTCCTTGAGGACCTTGTACTGCACGCCCTTCGGAGTCACCTTGACCGTCGTATCCTTCGCGTTTTCGGCGAAGAACTTCGTCTGTTCTTCAAGGGCCTTCTGGGCCGCTACCTTTTCGTCGGCTTCCTTCTGCTTCTGCATCTGCAACAGCAAATCCTGCAGCGCCGATTCCGCGACCGTATCGGTCATCAGCACCGGCCGCGCCGAATCCACCTGGTCCTGGATCGCGCCCATGAGCACATCCAAATTCAGCGGCACGTTCACATTCGCAATCGCCTTGCCCAGGTCCATTCCCAGCGCATAGCTGTAGCGGTTCGTAGGGTTGTCCAGGTCGGGCTTCGCGGGCACGGCCACTGCAGTCGTATCGGCCGCGGGAGCGGGTTCCACGGCGGGTTTCTGGGCACCGCCACAAGCGACGAGAACACTGCAAAGGGGCAAAACAGCACAGGAAAGACGGCTAAAATTCATTCTATTTCCTTGGCGAATAGTGATTTGAAACACAAACAATAATAGAAATTAGAGACAGGAACAGAGAGCGAACACTTTTTATACGCCCTTTTCGGGTCTAAAATACAAATAAAACGCCCCCACAGACCACCTTTTTTCTCTAAAAATTGCGTTTTTACGCAAATTTCAAAGATTTTATCCAAAATGACATTAGACGGCCTCGACGGAATCGGTAAATTCGCGTTTACAAAATGGGTTGCAACCAAAACAAAATGTTTCTAAATTTACACACAAGAGAGAGAATATAAGGAAAAAATATGAACTATCGTTTCGAAAAATATATTAATTCGGCCTCCGCCAACAAGCAGGCATTCGATAGCTCCATCGAAGGAGTCCGCAGCAGTCTCCACACCTCGCTGAACACCGTCGCCCCGGTCGCGCCCATCTCCGCCAAGACCGGCTGGCTCAGGGGTTCACTTTCTTACCCGTGGGTTCTCATCTGCTCCCTCGTCCCGAGCCTGAAGGAACTGTTCTAGGCAATCGGCTTCTACCAAAACTTAAGGAAACCGGACCGGTTTTCCGCCATTCTGCAAATTGCCCCGCCAACGGGGCTTTTTTTTTCGTATGGGCGAGCGATCTAAAAACACCTCCGGATTCCCAGAGGTGAAAACGATAACGAGAGAGAAAGACTTTTATATTACCCGTAAAGCAGACCGAGCACAACCGCGAGTATCGAGATAACGACAATCTGCTTGACAATGGTTATTTCACTACTTTTCATAGACCACCACCTTTTGCTTGATACCTGCAGAGCCCGCAGCGCGCACCAGGTACACGCCCTGACGGACACCTTTGATACCATCCTTGACCATACGGACCGCATCATCCATACCGGCAGCCTTGAAAGTCGCCACATGCTTACCCTGCAAGTCGAAAAGGTTGAAGCAGCTTTCCGCCTCGGTCACGTCAAGGCGGACATCCTTAAATCCAAGAGGCTGTTGGGAGGAAACCGCCTTGAATTCGACATAGTCAATGTCAATCCAGTCGTTGGTAATTTCAAGTTTCAGTTCGTGCTCACCCGCCTTCAGCGTAGCCTTGCCGCCGCGAACCACTTCAAACGCATCAAAGCCTTTCCCGGTATTGGCCATCTCGGTACCGATAGGCTGGTCATCCATGTAAAGCATCAGGCTGCCGGTTCCGTTCTCGCCCGCCACGTTGGCAGAAATCTCGTAATCGCCATCGGCGGCCACGTTCACGGTGTACTTGAGCCATTCGCCCTTCTGGTTGTAGCCCACGACAATACCCATGTTCGGCTGGTAAATGTCCACATCGTCCTTGCGGAGCTTACCGCCCTCGTTACCCTTGTTCAAATCGTAGTAGGCAACGTTTGCTCCACCCTTGTTGTAGTTTTCGGCCTGCACCTTGCCCGGGATTTCGATCGGGTCGGTATAGGGCCCATATTCCTCGGGAGGTTCATCAGGAACCGTAGACTGGCTCGGGTCCACCAAGTTTACCGGCGGGGCATCCGGGTCAATCGTCTTGTCGATAAGCTTGAGCATCTCGGAGCAGTAGCGCCTGCCGAGTTCAATCACGCCCGCGCGCCCGAAGTGGTACGGGTCCTTGCCGTTGCCCTGCAAGCCCTTCGAGGACGCAAGCCCGAACTTCTTGAAGTTGTTCTTGAGCTGGGCAATGCCGCCATTCTTGCTAGAGCAGCAGTTGTTGCCTTCCTGGAGGAGTTCGCCGGCCACAAACGGAACCTCGTTTTCGTCGAGGTCGAGCGCGTCGATAATATCCTTGTAGGTCTTGTAGACGGTCTTGCGCCAATTGTCGTCGGTGCCGTCACTTTCACCCTGGTGGAAGATGAAGCCCTTGATGACGCCCACTTCCTTTGCCTTCTTGGCGAGTTCCAGAATGCGTCCCGGAGGATTGTTGTCGTAATCCTTGGGCCAGCCCCAGCTCATAATGTCCTTGCCGTCGCCCTTGAAGTAGCTTTCGTACTGGTCCTTGTCGAAGGCGCGGATGCTCACCGCACCGATAGCGACCGGGATAATGCCCACAGTAACGCCCGGCAGGGAATCCACCATCGCACGGCCAAAATAGTCCGCCGGGGAGAGGTTCTCGAACGGGTGGAACATCGGGGGAATCGCGGTGTACCATTCGCCAGTCTTGATGGACTGGTTCGTCTTGCCGCTACGCTGGCTCGCGTTTGCGTTATGCGAGGCAAGCATCAGGAACTTTTCGGAATACTTGTCCTGGTCCTCCGCCGAAACGATATCGCCGTTACCGGCCATGTTGGACTGCCCGTAGGCAATATAAATATGGAAATTGGGGTTCGGGGCCGCAGTCGCGAGCGTCGCGAGCATCAAAAGCCCACCCACGAGCCACAGGGCCGGAGTCAGCAACTCAGAAACTTTTTTGAAATCCATAAAACACTCCTTTTACTCCCTTAAAATTATCCTAAAAAACGGCAAATTTCCGCGAATTTCGCCAAAAACTATGGACAAATAGTCAACGGGAGATAACGAAAACGTAACAAAAAACCCGCTTTTCAGCGGGTTTCTTGGCTCTTAAGTCATTCTCGACCGAAGGGAGGCCGGACAGCACTTGGCAACTTGTTGCCTTAGTGCGCATGGTCTTCGAATGGGGAGAATCCAGAGCTGGATCCCGTCAGTCGCTTCGCTCCTTCCAGGATGACACTACTTTGTCACCTGGAGGCGCATAACGCGGCCATTTGCAGATTTCGCCAAATAGACACCGCCACGCTTCACAAGACTTGCCGTATTGGACTTCAGTTCCTGAGCTCCTGCCGCACGGACAAAGCCAAGGAAGCCGCCATTCATGTCGAAAATACGGTAATTTTCGGCTTCGGTCGGCAGGCGCAGACGATTTTCCATAAAGGTCGTAGAATCACCGATCGGTTCAGGATCAGTCGCATCCTTGCCCTTCACGAAGGTGAAGTAATCCACGTCCATCCAGGAACCCACCACCGTAAAGCGGAGGATATGCTCGCCCGCCGGGAGAGTCACGTTCTTCTGCACCTTGTTATAGTCGTCGTAGTTTTCTTCGCCGTCGTTCTTCGGGACAGAAATGTCGCCCGTGAGTTCCTTGCCGTCGAGTGTCATGTTAAAGCCCGACGTCGCATTCGCGGAGGCCACGGCGGCAAAGAAGGTGTAGTCGCCAGCCTCCTTCACGTTCACGGTGTATTCCAGCCATTCACCTTCCTGGTTGTAGCCCACGATATAGCCAGTCGCCTTCTTGTAGATATCAACGCCCGTACCTTCGCGGTAATTGGTTTCGCCGTGATCGTCAGCGTCATTTTCGTTGTAGGTCTTATTTTCCTTGCCGGTTCCCGGAATGTCGAAGTTTTCGGCTTCAATCTTGCCCGGAAGTTCTACGGCCTTGCCGCCGAACGGTTCACGCGGAGTCTTGACCACGTCGCCGATTTCGCCCACGAGCGTCACGATGCAGTCCTTGTTCGTTGCACCCGATTCCATAGTAATGGTCACGGAGCCATTCTTCACATCCACAAAGCCTTCGTCCTTTGCGTTCTTCGCTTCGCTCGTGGTGTACATGTGGAAGCTTTCGAGTTTCGATACACCCGGCACGTTCACCGTCACGGTTTTAGCCGAGCCGTAGTCGCGGTTCACGAGCACCACGATGACGCTGTCGCCGTTTGCGCTCTTGTAGGCAGAAGCGAACACTTCTTTTTCGGGATTAGCCGTAGCGCCCACGCGAAAAGCTCCCGGACGCACAAAGCGAGCAAACTGGGAAAGCACATAGCCGCGCTTAGAAATCTTGCCGATTTCGTTAGACGGAATCTGGAGCTTGTTGCCAAAATCCTTTTCCATGATTAGGCCGTAGCAACGGCGGATATACCACCAGGTGTACTGATTGAAGTTGCCCACGACCATAGCGCGGTGGATTTCGTAAGCCACATCCATGGCATTCACGGTATCGCGCTTATTGGCGTTCGCCTGGTCACCCGTATTCGTAATCGTGCGCCAGTAGTTACCGCTACCCTGGCTTTCGGTGTAGTGTTCCGTCATCCAGCGTTCTACGCCCTTCTGGTCAGCCAAAGAATACTGGAAGAAGTTATCCCCAGTTCTTCTGTCGCTGGCGTAGAAGTGCGCACCGAGAATGTCCCAGTTCTTGAGGGCGCTCGCATCGTTCAGCACCTTGTCATACAGACTTTTCTGGTAGGCAAAAGACTCCGTCGAAATCACCTTGACCCCGTTCTTGCGCATTTTGTCGGCATAGCCCTTGGTGAAATTGTAGATTTCGTCGGCGCTCCAGCAAGCCCATTCATGGCACCAGTCCGGTTCGTTACTGATGGAAATTGCATACAGAGGAACGCCCTGATTCTTCATGTAATCGTTAAAGCTGTTCAGGTGATCCACGTACTTCTGGTAGTTCGAAGAAGCCATGTGCTGGTTTGCCCCCGCATACGGAGAAGTCCACGGAGTTGCATACAAAATAAAGTCATCGCCGGCGTACTTTTCGGCATACTTTGCGGCCTGTACTTCTTTATTAAAATCGTTTGAGCTTGCATACACCGGAATACGGAGCGTATTGAGGCCGATTGTACCTTCACCCGTACCGAAAGCAATCTTCGCATCGGCTTCGGAGAGTCCGCCACCGCCCTGCCACTGGTTATGCACCATGCCGCCAAAGCCACGGATTACCTGGTGTTCTTCACCAAGATCCACATTGACCGTCGAAGCGGCAGCCATACTCCAGAGTCCCGCCACACCAAAGACGAAACCCACACTCTTTGCAATCTTTTGGATTGTCATTTTTTACTCCTTTTTTCCGCGCACTCCACTTTTGAACCATCCCTTATTCAAAAATCAAGCATCCACCGCGGTTTCAAGGAAAGGCACCCCCGTTCGGGGGTGTCCTCCTGGTTGGATGTGTTTATGGGAAACTTAACGGGCTGCTCGCACCTTTGCTATCATGCCATTGGCACGGTTACGGATCAGGCAAATTCCGCTAGCCTTCTCTGCACCCTTGATAGAGCCATCACGCCAAAGCTTGGACGCTTCTGCCATGTTGCGGGCGGTAAAGCTTGCAATCTTTGAGCCCTTCAAGTCGAACACGTCGAAGCTAGCCGAAGCAGCGACATTGAACTTTGCGCCCTGACCGATAGCGTCCGTACCGATCGGATCGGTATCGTCGGCATCCTTACCCGCGACAAAGTTGATATAGTCGATATCCATCCAGTCACCGGTCACGGTAAAGCGGAGGATATGTTCGCCAGCAGTCAGCTTCACGTTGGCAGAGACCTTGTTGTAGTCGTCATAGTTCTCTTCGCCGGAACTCGCCTGCGGAACCGCAATTTCTTCGGTAATGTCGTCGCCGTCGATAGAGAGCTTGAAGCCAGAGGTCGCATTGGCGGAAGCCACCGCCGCGAACATCGTGTAGTCGCCGGATTCCTTCACATTCACGGTGTATTCCAGCCATTCGCTGGCCTGGTTGTAACCCACGACATAACCCGTAGCCTTCTTGTAGATATCGACGCCGGTGCCTTCGCGGTAGCTCTTGCCACCATTGCTTTCGGCGCCATGGTCATCGGAATCATTGTCACTGTAGGAATCGACTCCTGCGCCACGGCCAGTCCCCGGTTCATCAAAGTTTTCCATCTCAATCTTGCCGGGGATAGCCCAGGCCGTGCCACCGAACGGTTTCTGCGGTTCAGGAGGAGTCGTACCGCTGCCCTCGAAGCCCCAAGCCTTCACGTACATGGTCGAATCCTGGCTACCCTTGAACACGAGGAACAGCTGGTTCACGATGCCCTTGAGGCCAGAAACTTCGCACTTGTTTTCGGCGTAAGTGTTCTTGCTGCCGGTATTCTTGAGCGAGCAAGTTCCCGCGAGAGTTCCTGTTGCAGAACCCGTGCGGATTTCAATCTTATTGCCGTCAGCAGCACTCGAAGCTTCGACCGTAAAGCCGGTCGCCGCAGTACCGAAGTCCACGCCACTCACGCGGATCCAGGATTCCTTGCTGGAAAGCGGAATCAGCACGTGTTCAGCCCTCTTGCCCACGACAAAGTTGGAGCGGCTACGGATCCCCTTCTGCTTGGAACTCGTGAGAGCCGGGTACCAATCATACGGGTCGAAGTTCTCGATCTGCTTCGGGCCTTCGTCCGTCACCTTCACCGTCTGAATGGTGCCGTCAGCATTGTAGAACATTTCGTCTACGGAAACGCTGCGGTGGAAACCCTCGTTCGGCTTCGGCTGACCGTCATCGGCCGGGATAATTTCAAGACCGTTATGCCCCTTTGCAATACGGCGGTCATGATAGACAACGTAAGAATGGCCCTTAAACTCGGCAATACCGTGGTGGTTGTTATTGCCGTTGATGCTTCTGCCGTTCATGCTCGGGTCGCCGAGAATCGTACCCTTCCAGGTGTACGGGCCCATTACATTGTTCGACATGCCATAGTCGATAGTAGGCGCACCCTGCTGCCAACCGGTACTGTAAGAGAAGTAGTAAGTGCCCTTGTGCTTGTGGATGTAGGACGCTTCGAGCATCTTGCGGGTCGGCAGGTTGTTCACCTTCACGTGAGAGCCGTTACCCACCGGAGCATCCTTCGCGTCGTTCAGCTTGACAATATCAAAGTTGTCGGTATTCGGACGGCTGGTGCTTTCGCCACCGCCCCACGTCACGTAGGTCGTACCGTCGTCATCGATAAAGATGCCCGGGTCAAAGCACCAGGAAACGCCATCGCAGCCGATAATGCCACGGCCACCGACAAGCTTATCCTTGCCCTGGCCCACGGCGTTTGTCCACGGGCCGTCAATTGCAGGGGCCTTGATGTAACCAATGCCACCACCACCGCCATCGGGGAACACAATGTAGAACGTACCGTCATGCACCGCGATGCCAGACGCCCAGATGTCGTTAATGCCGTTCACCTTGCGTGCATCGTAAATAATGCCGTAATCGGTCCAGTTCTGCATATCCTTGCTGCGGAATGCATAGAGGGCGTAAATCTTGTAGCCTTCGGAATTTGCGGGCGCCGGGTCGTCGGAGTCCGTAATGATGTAGAAGTATTCGTCGTCGGCGGCAGCACCCGGGTCTGCCAGGTAGTGATAGGTAGAAATCGGGTTGTCTGCGAGACCAAAAGCAGCGAGACCCGCAACCATACAAGCAGCCTTTTTAAGGCCAAAATCTTTCCAAACATTCCTAAAATCCATAAGGACTCCTTGAAGGCAAAACACACCAAACCTTCTCATCCTAAAATTACCCTTAAAAAAGGGATTTTTTCACCCTGCAAAGAAGGTTTCCATTGACATATTGTCCATAGGATACAGAAAAAGCCCCGTTCTGCACGGGGCTCGCCTTCAAAATTCAGGATTTAACTAATCGACGTCCTTGACACCGTAGATGGTGATGTCATCGACCCAGATTTCAAACGGGCCACCAACGCCACCGCCAAAGATGTTCAGGTTGGTCACGTGATCCTTGACTTTTTCCCAACCGATGTTGCCCCCGATTCTCACCGTATCGGCAACATCTTCCGGGGTCACCACATAGCGGGTCCAGGCGGTATCGAGCGTCATGTGCACCCACGCCTTGCCGTTTTCGTAGCCGTTCATTTCCAAATCGACACTGTCCATCTGCACGTCGAACGAGAAGCTAATCCACTGCGTCGAATCTTCACGCGCCCCGCTGCCGCGAGCCCAGAACACAACGGAATCAAGTTCCGAAAGGTCTGTCACTCCACGGAGCGGCTTGCCCATCAATACCCAGTTGTAGTTGGAGTCATTGGTATATACAAAGTGCGCCGCCAGCCCTTCGCGATCGAGCCCGGCCGAATCAGTGCCAAGCTTGGCGCTAGCGTACCGAGAAACAGTCGTGTACCAGCCGTAGGTACTGTCCTCGAAGTCTTCGAACAACACCACCGGATAAACATCGACCGTATCCTCGACCACGGAATCCTTCGGAACCGTATCCTTCGAAACCGTATCGGCCGCGATGCCAATCTTCACGTTCTCGGAAGACTTTTCGGAAGACACGTGAACCGTGCGGGCGCCCACCGGCAAGAAGCTGTCGTAAGACGAAATGGTCCCGTCAAGACCGGCAACCTCGTAGGTGCTATAGACAAAGCCCACCACGCTGAAATTACCCGCCGGCAAGTTTTCAAAGACAAAGTTGCCCAGCGAGTCAGTTTGAACAAAGTAATCAAGCCCCTGGATACCCACGGTTACAGAGCGGACATCTTCGGGCAGATACACCTGACCGGACATCGAGCCCGTCGCCGCCACCTTGAGGGAAACAGAATCCAGAGAACTGTCGGTCACCTCGACACGCTTGAAATCCTTGAGGGTATTTTCGCGCGCCTCAATCGTATAGCTACCCGGTTTCAGTCTCGGGAGGTTCAACCGGCCCTGGTCGTCGGTTTCGGCGTTCAGGATACCTGCCGCAGAATCAGTTTCGACCACCGGAGATTCGAGATTATCGGATTCATCACTCAAAGTAAGGCTATTCGCGCCCGCCAAGAAATCGGAAGGACGCACAAAAACCCTAGTACGGGCAGCAGGCGTCCCATCGCCCTTCTGCACCGTAAGCACGACCGCGACCGAGTTCTCCGTTTCAAGCGAAGAACCAGCCGTATCCTTGCCGGCCGTACACGCCGCAATGAGCGCACCCATCGCAGCAGTCAAACCTATATGCCACACCCACTTCTTCATTTGGACTCCCTTTTGTCGCCCTCCACAGAATCAACGGTACGGACACCGCCCTTTCGCGCTATCGGATAGAACGCCATCGAAAGCTGCATCACCCGGTCGGAATTCTTGGCACCATCCACCCTCTTCTGGACCAGACGCCTAAATTCCCTAAGCATTTCTCCCAAGTCATCGAAGCAAGCCTGATCAACGGACAATGTAAGTGTAGAAATATTTCTTTCGTCCACAGGAATATTGTCAAGCGCATTACTAGCCAAAGAAAGCACTTCTTTCTGGAAATGACGCACGGCCTGTTTCTTTTCGGGGCCACCCACAGTCAAGTGAGCATCCGTCAGCGCCAGTTTACCCGACGCCATTTTCTTCACCAGGCCCACTTCGAGCAAGGTGTCAATCGCTTCTTTTGCCTGTTCCTCGGTAATCGGGGGACAGATATCGCGCGAAATCTGCTTGACATTCACCACGCCACCGTTCAGTTCCAGGTAGGCGCGCACGGCGGGAATCCACCAGTTTTCGAGCAGCTTGAGTTCGGCTGCCTGCAGACTGTGGCGGTCCACGTCCCTCAAATCGAGGGCCTTCGCCATCAGTTCCTCGCGCTTGTTCTTGTCCTTGGTTACAGCGGCAGAGAACAGCAGGTCAAAGTATTCGGCCTCGCGACCGGACAGATTCAGGATTTCTTTCGCGGCAGGGAGCGCATGAGCCGGGAGGTGCTGCTTCTTCTGCAGCACGCGGTAAAGGTAGCTGGAATCCAACCCCAGCTTGTCCCCCATCATACGGTACGAGTAGAAAGGCATCTCAGCCTTCCTGCGGTCGTAGTACTCCTTCAAGAAGTCGCGGTAATCCGATATGTCAGAAAACGTAACCATAATTATTTTACCCGTATATTTACATAAATAAAATAGACTTTGCAGGTAAAGAAACATATACCCAGTGTGAATTTCGCATGGATGTTTTATCCAAGCGGATTGTGACGCAAGTCACAGAGAGGTGTGGGGTGTGAGGGGAGCAGCCCGTTTGGCCTGTACGCAGCCCCATTTCGCAGAAAAAAGCTCACAATTTGCAAATGAGTAGCAAATCTTGCGAAATTTTACTATATTTTGCGAACGATTCGCAAATTCATCCGGTGCAAGACGCATCGAGCGCCCTCCAAACGGCGAAAATTTGCGAAAAACGAGGAAAAATGGAATACAAGACGCAAACAAGGCAAAAAATCACGGACTACATGGCCGAGAATCCCGACCGGATTTTCAAGGCGTCCGAAATTGCCAAAAGTTTGCCCGAAGTTTCACTGAGTACCATTTACAGGAACCTGTCCCGCATGGAAAAGGCGGGAATCGTGCAGATTGTCGGGGCCGATGACAACAACGAGTTGCGCTACCGCTACACGGGTCCAGGCCAGTGCGAAGAAAAGATGCACCTCGTGTGTAAGGAATGCGGCAAGTTCTTTCACCTAGAAGGCCCCGCCCTCAAGGTGTTGCAGCTTTCGGTGCAACGCAGCGGATTCGAACTGGACCAGCAACAGTCCGTGTTGCTTGGCCGCTGCTCCGGTTGTTCGCGGAGGCGTCATGGTTAAAGCACTCTTCGACAAGTTGCTGGTATTTTTAGCATCGCTCTACGTGGCCAAACATCTGGAACACCATTGCCACGGCGATCACTGCCACGTGTGTCACCACATCCACCGTTGCCTGGAACTGATTTCAGTCTGCATGGAACTGGTGGTAGCGCCGTTTGAACTTGCTTTACGGTTCTTCTATTTCAAATTAGTTTGCTTCAAGGCGGCAGTCGCGCCGTCGACAACTCTCGTATCGCAAAAAGTCCTGCTACTGAATTGATTGGCGCACTGGGCACGACAAGTGCCACGGAGAATAAAGCATCAATTCAAATTTTGGCCCGATTGGGCAAAGGACTTATTATGAAGAAATTTGCAGCATTTGCAATGTTTGTTTTGGCGACGGCGCTGATGTTTGTCGCCTGCAGCGCGGAATCGAACGAAAAAGCCCCCGCACAAAAGAAAGTTTCTATTGTCGCGACTATCTATCCGCAGTATGACTGGCTGAAGAACGTCCTCGGAGACCGTCTGGACGCAGTGAACCTGAAATTGCTTATCAAGAAAGGCACCGACTTGCACAGCTACAAGCCCTCGGCACAGGATATCGCAGCGATCGCAAGCGCCGACATGGTGGTATACGTAGGCGGTGAATCGGATGAATGGATCGAGAAGGCACTGAAAGCAACGCCGAAGGAAGGCCGCGTGCAGGTGAACCTGATGGAAGCTTTAGGCGACCGCGTCAAGGAAGAAGAAGTCGTGGAAGGCATGCAGGCCGAAGAGGAACACCACCATGAACACGGCGACCCTTCGGCAAGCTCAGGGACCGAGGATCATCATGAACACGCTGAAGTTCACGAGAATCATGACCATCACGAACATGCAGAAGAACATGAAGACGGGCATCACGAGCATGCCGAGGCACACGAAGACGAGCACCATCACCACGAAGAAGCCGAGAACGACGAACACATTTGGCTCTCGCTGAAAAATGCAGAACTCCTGGTGATGAACCTTGCCGATGCCCTCTCGAAAGTAGACACGGCGCACGCTACGGAATACCACATGAATGCGGGCCTTTACATCGCAAAGATTAGCGCCCTGGACGCCCAGTACCGCGCAGCAACAGACAGTGCCCATTTCAAGACCATTTTGTTTGGCGACCGATTCCCGTTTCGCTATCTGGTGGATGATTACGGCATTAAGTATTTTGCCGCGTTTGTTGGCTGTTCCGCCGAAAGCGAAGCGAGCTTCGAGACGGTAGCCTTCTTGGCCGGCAAGATGGATTCGCTTGCGCTCCCCGCGATTTTCACGATTGACGGAAGCAACGGAAAAATTGCCCGTGCGATTCTCGACGCCAGCAAAAAATCGAAGGAAACGCCTGTGCTGACGCTGAATTCGATGCAGTCGGTGACGGATGCGCAGATGCAATCTGGCACAGACTATCTGAGCATGATGCAATCAAATTTGGAAGTTTTGAAGAAAGCAATTAAATAGTGCGGAATGGGTGACGAGTAGTGAGCGATGAAAATTAAAAATTGAGAATGAATAATGAATAGTGAAGATATACAGAAAAAAAATCTTAGCCAAAATTCTCAAAGGGAGCCCTGGAGCGAAAGCGATAGGGCGACCGAGCTCACTGCCCATACCTCGTTGCTCAAGTGTCGGCAACTGACTCTCGGATACGGGAGCAAGGACCTGGTACGCGATCTGGACTACGATATAAACGCAGGTGACTACCTGTGCATCGTGGGGCGCAACGGTTCCGGAAAGACGACTTTCTTGAGGGGTATCGCGGGGCTGTTGAAGCCGAAATCAGGAGTCATCGAACTTTGCGACAGCTTAAGCCGAAATCAAATCGGCTATCTGCCGCAAATGACGATCGTGCAGAAAGATTTCCCGGCCTCCGTCGAAGAAATCGTGCTGTCGGCATTCCAAGGAAAGCACCGCTTGCTGCCCTTCTACAGGAAGGCGCACCGGGATCGCGCCATGGAATGCATGGCGCTAACCCGTACCGAAAGCCTCGCAAAATCTTGCTTCCGTGAGCTTTCGGGGGGCCAAAAGCAGCGCGTGCTTTTAGCGAGGGCCCTGTGCGCCGCCGAGCGGCTGTTGCTTCTCGACGAACCGGTGACAGGCCTCGATCCGGAATCTACTGAAACGATGTACCGCATCATCGAGGAACTGCACCAGAAGGGAATGACCGTCGTCATGGTCACTCACGATGTAGACACTGCCCTCGACGATGCCACCCGCGTGCTGGACTTCAACAAAATTTCAACTAAAGAAAAATGAAAAGATTCATGTCGCGACGTCCTCAAACCTCATACCTCAAAGCGCTGTAAGCGCGACCCCAAACCTTTATGCCGGAACTTATAGAAAAACTTTCGTTCTACTTGGATTTCCCTTTCGTTCGCTACGCGATTATCGTGGGCGTTCTCGTATCGCTCTGTTCGTCGCTCCTGGGCGTGACCTTGGTGCTCAAGCGTTACTCCTACATCGGTGACGGCCTTTCGCATGTCGCCTTCGGAGCGCTCTCTATTGCAGCGGTACTCAAGATTACGAACAACATGCTGCTCATCTTGCCGGTGACGGTCGCGGTGGCAGTACTCTTGTTGTGTACAGGGAAAAATGCCCGCATCAAGGGAGATGCCGCCATTGCCATGGTTTCGGTCGGAGCCCTTGCCATCGGTTATCTATTGATGAACATTTTCTCGACTTCGGCGAATATTTCAGGTGACGTTTGCACGACGCTTTTCGGCTCTACTTCTATTTTGACACTCCGGGTAGAAGAAGTCTACCTGTGCGCCGCACTCTCGATTGCAGTCCTCGCCGTATTCATTCTTTTCTACCACAAGATTTTCGCCATCACCTTCGACGAAAATTTCGCGCAGGCGACCGGCGTCAACACGACGATTTTCAATTTGCTGATCGCTGTCATCGTGGCCGTCATCATCGTTCTTGCCATGAACCTGGTGGGCGCCCTCCTGGTGTCGGCCCTAGTGGTGCTCCCGTCGCTTTCGGCCATGCGCGTTTTCAAGAGTTTCTTCGCGGTAACGGTTGCATCGGCCATCATCTCGGTCGTGTGCTCGCTTATCGGAATCGTCGTCGCGATTCTTGCGGGGACTCCCGTAGGTTCTACCATTGTGGCGGCAGACATTGTGGCTTTTGGTCTCTTCTATTCGATCAGCCTGATTCAAGGCAGAGGTGCTTAAGTTGTTCAAAGTAGTTCTTGCAGTTCTGCTTGCCTTTGCGGCCTTGTTTGCAAAGGAACCCGGCGGTAAAGAGAAATACGACATTGACATTTCCCGCATGAGCGGGACCATGGTCTATGGGCAAGTTTACCAAATGGTCATGTACCCAAGCAAGTATCTCGGAAAGCATATCAAGATGAAGGGAATCTTTTCGAGCTATTACGACGAGGAAATGGAACGGCGTTTTTACGGTTGCGTGATTCAAGACGCTCTCGCCTGTTGTTCGCAGGGGCTCGCCTTTGAACTTGCAAAACCGCGAGAATTTCCCAAGGAATACCCCGCCGAAGGAGCCATCATCACGATTACGGGCGACTTCGATTTTGAAAGCGATGAAGGGGGCGGAGGTTTTCCCATCATCCGCAACGCTGAAATGCAGACCGAAAAGTAATTCCGTTATTTTAATTATTGGATTTTTTAGTGAAGTTCTTGAAGACCATAATCGTCGCTTTCGTGGTAGCGGGCCTACTCTCTATTGCCCAGCACCATCACGATGACTTTGACGAGCATGACGATTGCCCAGTCTGTGCGCTGGTGCAGAATGGTCTTGACGTTGCAAGCGGCACCGCGGATGTCGCTGTAATTTTGGTGGTTATCGGCGAACTGGTAAGTGAAATTCGCATTTTTAGAACAAACCCGCGTTTTCATTTTTCGAGGCCACGCGCCCCTCCCGCCCTCTCCGCATAATCCGTTAAAACCTTAACCGCAATATCCTGCTTTTTTGCCTTGCGAAAAATCGCCAGGTGTTTTGGAGTATTGTCCGCAAAATTTTTCGCGGATAGGATTGTTGTACACAAAAGCCGTCCATTATGACGGCCGATTAAACGAGAGAAACATGAAACTGATCCAAACCCTTTCCTTTGCCATTTTTGGCATCATCCTCAGCGTATTCTTTGCCGCCTGCGGCGACAGCAACAGCGCCTCTACCGACCAGCACGAACATTTTGAAGCCGAAGGCTGGAACCTTTATTGGGGCGACTGGCAGCTTGCCTACAGCGTTTACCGCGGCAAGGCCGATTCTTCCATCGAAGTGATGCACGTGAACGCAAACTGCATGAGCGAACATATCCACGTGAAGTTTCTTGACGACAACAAGAAAGAAGTGGAGCCCCCGACAGATGACGAACATTCCCTCGCCTGGGAAATCGCCGACGAAAAAATTCTTGACGTACACTCCTGCGGCAGCTGGGGTTTCCACCTGAAGGGTGTCAAGGAAGGCGAAACGACTTTGATTCTGAAGGTGAACCATCACGACCATGCCGACGCTCGCACGCCTGCAATCCGCGTTGTCGTAGATAAGGCTTTGGACGCCGAGGAATGCCCGTTCCATGAACATCACCACGACGAGGATGAAGACGAAGATCATGATCACGACCATGAACACCACGATCATGAACACGAGCACGAACATGAAGATTAGCCTCATTAGGGCTGCCATGGGGAGCCTCCTTCTAGGGGGCTTCCTTCACTCTTCTTTTGCACAAATTACAGAACAGGATTCAGCCCAAGATTTTGTACAGGATTTAGGAAGTTCGGTAGTGCAGGCGGAAAGCCCCGCGCATGCGATTTTAGAAGGCCTCCGCGAAGATGACGATTTAAAAGGCGACAAACTCGAACGCGCTATCTCTACAACTATTGCTGAGACTATCAAGAACGAGCCCGATGTAGCGATCCGTTCCATGGGCCCTGCGGCCGCACGCCCCGTTATCAAAGGACTTTCGGGGAGCCATGTCGAATTGACCGAAGACGGCGCATTCTGTGGCGACATGAGCGCCACCTCGCCCGATCACGCCGTCGCATCTGAAGTCTTAACCGCACACCGGCTTCGCGTTTTGCGCGGGCCGCATATTTTGGCGCATTCATTTTCAGCCGCGGGCGGCGTAGTGCTAGTAGAACGCAAGGACATTCCCTTTGACGATTCATCTTCTGACGGAGCGCCTTTTCACGGTTATGTCACGGGGTATTCCGAAAGCGCACAGCCGGGGTACGCAACGGCCGTGGGGGCTAATGCCTCGACGGCGGGAATTTCACTTAAAGGAGAACTTTCTGCCCGCCGCATGGGCGACATGGAAACGCCCGATGGCACGCTGAAAAATACGGATATTGAAAACAGGAGCGGGGCTGTAGGCGCCGCGTACGCCTTGGGGCGTTTCCGTTTCGGAGCCTCTTACCGCTGGTTCGACAGCGACTACGGAATCCCCGGCGGATTCATTGGCGGGCACCCGAACGGCGTCGACATTGAATTATGGAAACGCGACTTGACACTGCGCGGCTTTTACTTGCCGGCCAATGACGTCCGCGACACGCTGGATGTCACGCTTCGAATCAACCGTTATCATCACAAAGAATTTGAAGGAAAGAAGGGGGCGGTGGGGGCCGAGTTTGCTGTCAATCAGGAGAACTTGCGCTTAGAAAAACTCCTGGCAAGTCTCGGTCCCCTTTTCGGAATTCGCCTGGGCGCAGAATTGGAACGCCGCTGGATCGAAATGGGCGGTTACGTATTCACGCCACCGACTCGGTCGTATGCAGGTTCCGCTTTTGCCGTCGCCAGCATGAGTGGGTGGCGTGGGCTCGAAATTACGGTAGCTGCGCGACTCGGCGGAGCGATCTTTCGCCCGCATGAAAGCGTCGTCGCCGACAAAGACGCCATCGAAGACCGCAACTTTGCATTATGGGCGTTTGACGCAGAATTCTCGCAGCACGTCGGTGTGGGCAAATTCTTGACGCTGGATTTATTCAGGACCACACGGGCGCCCACCATCGAAGAGTTATACAATCAGGGGCCGCATCTCGCCGCTTACACCTACGAGCGTGGCAACCACAAGCAGGACGCCGAAAGCGGCTACGGCAGCGAACTGGAATACCGCTCTTACGGCGATTTATTCACCTGGCGCGCGGCCGCTCACGCTACCTATTTTTTGAACTATCTCGCGCCCCGCGCTACAGGAGACACCAACTGGTCGCAGCTACTCCCCATCTATCAAGTCAGCGGCGACGAGGCATTCCTTTTTGGCGGCAGCGCCTCCGTCGAAACCGCGGCAGAACGCGGCATACACGCGACAGCCTCCGCAAGCTACGTGCGCGGCATGTACCGCAACGCAAATAGTTCAAGCCACAACGACTCCAAGAACACGTGGAGCGACATGCCGCAAATTCCGCCGCTTAAATTCCACGGCGAACTCGCCTACCTCTGGGAACATGTACGCACAGGCGCACACACCGACATGGCCCTCGCCCAGCACAAAGTAGACAAATACGAAGAGCGCACTCCCGGCCACATCACCTTCGGTCTGTCAACTGAAATCCACTGGGAACTTGCACTCGCCCGCTACAGTCTCGTTTTCCGCGCCGACAACTTGCTAGACGCCGACGTTCGTAATCATCTTTCCCGCCTAAAATCAGTCATGCCCGAAAAGGGCCGCAATTTTAGCGCACTCGCAAAAATCGAATGGTAACGCATTATTCATTACAAACAAACTTTTTAACAAACTACACAATCTTCAAAGGAGAACTATGAAAAAGAACAAGAAACCCGTCATCCTCATTACCGGATATTTGGGCTCCGGCAAAACAACCCTCTTGAACAATATTCTTAAGCAGGAGAAGCGGAAAGTCGCCCTTATCGTCAACGACATGGGAAGCATCAACGTCGATGCCGAAATTCTGAAAAAGAACGGCTCGAACGTGGCCGAATGCCCGATGTTCGAACTGCAAAACGGTTGCATCTGCTGCACGCTGCGCGACGAATTCATCGAGCAAGTCGAAAAGATTTCCAAACTGGATTCCATCGAAGTCGTATTCGTCGAAGCCTCCGGCATCAGCGACCCCGGCGCCGTGAGCGCAAGCTTCTTGGCCTACGAAGAAGACAATCCCGACACCAACGTTTACCTGACCTCCATCGTGACCGTCGTCGATGCCGACCGCATCTACCGCGAATTCCTCAGCGACCTGAAACACAAAAAAGAACAGCGGGACCACTTAGCCGATCAGTACGATCTTTCGCAAGAAGAAATTTCCACCCTGATTGTAGACCAGATTGAATTCTGCAACTTTATCGTCTTGAACAAGTGCGACTTGCTCAGCGAAGACCAACTCAAGGAAGTCGAATCCATCGTACGCGATTTCCAGCCCCGCGCACCAATTATCCATTCGGTAAACGGCGACATCGACATCGAAAAAATCCTTACGACAAAACCTTTCAACTACGGTCAAATCGAATCGTCCTCGGCCATTCAAAAAGCCACCGCAAGCCTGTTGCAGTCAGGACGCCGTCGCGACAGCTGCGTAGACGAATACGGAATTTCGTCCTTCGTTTTCGAGACAAGGCAACCGTTCAACAGGACCCGCTTCATGGATTTCGTCAACAACCGCTACCCTGCCGAACTCATCCGCTCCAAGGGCTACATCTGGTTCTCGGACGCCAGCAGGGACGTTCAACTGTTCGAACAGGCCGGCCGGAATTCCTCGGTCATGCCAGTATCTTTTTGGATAGACGCCCTGCGCGAAGACCAGAAGCAAGCCTACCTCGCCGACAATCCCGAAGTCCGGGAAAACTGGGATTCCCGCTACGGCGACCGCGAAAACCAAGTCGTCTTTATCGGCAAGGGCTACAACAAGGAATCCATCCGAACGGAACTCGAAAAATGCCTTGACTAACCGCAAATTTATGAAGGAAAACCCTACAAGCAATCATAGTAATATGACAAAATGAAACAGCGTCAACCCTTTTCTATTTTTTTGTGGAAATGGGTTGACAGCATTATAGAATTTTTGTAACTTGTACACCTACACCTGTCTAGGTGTAAATGTACCTGACCGATAAGTCAAGCGACTCTAACGTCTAAGTACATATAATCGGAGCCAGTGGCTTGCAATCCCTCAAGGATTCAAGTCCGGAGCTTAATAATAATTGGAGCCAGCGGCTTGCAAACCCTCGGGGATTCGAGTCCGGAGCTTAATAATAATTGGAGCCAGCGGCTTGCAAACCCTCGGGGATTCGAGTCCGGAGCTTAATAATAATTGGAGCCAGCGGCTTGCAAACCCTCGGGGATTCGAGTCCGGAGCTTAATAATAATTGGAGCCAGCGGCTTGCAAACCCTCGGGGATTCGAGTCCGGAGCTTAATAATAATTGGAGCCAGCGGCTTGCAAACCCTCGGGGATTCGAGTCCGGAGCTTAATAATAATTGGAGCCAGCGGCTTGCAAACCCTCGGGGATTCGAGTCCGGAGCTTATGATAAAATCAATTTTTCAAAAAAAACAAGAGGACATTCATTATGAAAGACCATTTAATATGGACTAAGTGGGGTGAGATGACCGAACTCCAATATGAGATTGAA
This sequence comes from Fibrobacter sp. UWH4, assembly GCF_900142475.1. Classification (NCBI taxonomy): domain Bacteria; kingdom Pseudomonadati; phylum Fibrobacterota; class Fibrobacteria; order Fibrobacterales; family Fibrobacteraceae; genus Fibrobacter; species Fibrobacter sp. UWH4. Next base: position 306,343 of record NZ_FRAY01000005.1, on the reverse strand, counting down.
CTCGAAGCCGAAAAAGAACGTCTGTTAGAAGAGTTGGAAAGGAAACGCGCTAATGGAGATTCTGATGAAGACTTGGAAGAGGAAGAACCTGATCCCGATCCTTGGATGGGTTTCAATCCCGACGGCGACTATCTCGAGACTATGGGATACATCGATCCACTCGATGATCCCAACGACTTTGACGACACAGCCTTTGAGGAATTCTACGACGAATAATTAAACGATCTAAGCAATAATACACTAAAGCATATCACTCAATGGCGACTATAGAGTCGCAATAAACGGAATGGAAAAGGCCGGTAATTTCCACATTACCGGCCGCCATTTCCGCTTACATCCACGGACCAACGGTCCTGCGACCAAATTACACACAAACTATCAAAACAAAGGTTTAACCATATGAAATTACATGAAGAAATTTTTATCAAGAATGAACAGGGCAAAATCAACCACCTAATCATGCAATCCAACGAACGCAACACAGTTTCTTTCAAGGAAGCCCTGATGCGCATCAACTCCAACTACGAAAAGGCCCTGAATGGCATCGGGATGTACCGCTTTGAGCGAGGACGTTTCTGCTTTGAAACCGGATTTGTCACGAACCTCGGTGAAAAAATCGTCTGCTACTGCGAACCCAATCGCTACGTCAAAGGCCAAGCATTCTGTATCGGCTTCGGGAAGGCGGCAACCTACGGCCTTGACCTATCCGAGGCAATCATTCCCAAAACGAGTTTCATTGACAAGCTTGTCCGCGTACTTCACGTACGCATTTTCTAGGAGATTGGGTATGACCACTAAGCAATTCGCAAACCTGCTCCCTCCCGACTACAAAATACTTAAGCAAGGTCGTGGCAAGTCCACTTGGTTCGTTCGCCAATCCAAGCAATCCTGCATAATGGCCGTTATTGAAAAAAATACGACAAAAACATTCCTACCCGAAAAGCACTTTCGAGATGATGTTTTCTGGCTTGCAAGATTCGAGAACGACAACACATGCTTCGTTGATTTCCGTGATGTAGCCATTGGCTCTACGCTATGCCGCTACTACCTCACCAAAGAGAACGACGAAGCAGTCCATTACACCCTGATAATGGATGTTTTCCACGAAGGACAAGCCTTTCAACTGTTCGCTTCCGGTGATGAGCTCGGTGAAGCATCCCTACGTCGGACCCAACCGAAAAAATGCTACAAGGAAGTCGTCTTAAAAGCCTTTGGTTCCAAAAACTCAACAACATCATTCAACCTCATGGATAGAGAACCTAGAAAAGGTTGCTGTTACACGATTGGCGAAGACCCCTTCTACGATGAATTCTTTCCAGAGCATCCCTTGACCCAGCTAAGGGCTTTAGCGAAAGCGATTTTAAAAAGCATCGCAAAGGAGGCCACATGAGCAAAGCCAATGCAAATCCAGATATAATATTCCCTAATAGTGGATGGATCATCGAATGCACCAACATCGGTAGCCTTGAAGAGGTATTAAGTTCGCTACGCGACTTTACCAAGAATCTTGAACTCGCTGCAGGCGAACGCCCCGACAAACGGATAGGCATTCACTGTCGTGCAGGACAATTAAACCTCATAAAAGTACCGACTTTAAAGGAGGTCAACGACCGTATTGGCTAATCTTTAAAAGTTTGTGTTGTGGTAAAGTGGAACCGGGGTGCCGCGAGGTGCCCCGGTTTTTACATATCCCGCTTGAAAAGTCCATCGGCATTTCCTATCTTTTATGCATAAAACTAAATAAACGCATAAAACGTAAAATACGGCGGTTCGTGCAATGGACAAGAAAATGACTCTACGCGAAGCTTTTGAAAGCAAGATGATGCTGCTCGACGGCGGCATGGGTTCTGTCATTCAGACTTACGGAATCAAGGGCGCGAACAACGACATGCTCTCTATCGAAAAGCCGGATATCATTCTTGATATCCAGCGTCGATACGTGGATGCGGGCGTAGATTGCCTCACCACGAATACCTTCTCGAGCCAGCGCGTAAGCCAGCACGAATACCACCAGGAACACCGCATTGCCGAAATGAACCGCGCCGCGGTGAAGATTGCGAAGCAGGCGGCGGCAGAGGCCATGGAAAAGTACGGCCGCCAGGTGTACATCCTGGGTGACGTGGGCCCCACGAGCAAAATGCTTTCGATGAGCGAAGACGTGAACGATCCCGCGAGCCGTAGCATTACTTTCGACGAACTGGAAGACGCCTACCTGGAACAGATCCAGGTGCTGGTGGAAGAAGGCGTCGATGCGATTCTGATTGAAACGATTTTTGATACGCTGAACGCAAAAGCCGCCGCAAGCGCATTTACCAAAGTGATGGAAAAACGCGCTGCAGCCAAGGTCCCTGAGCTTGCCGAAGGGTCCGCGGTTGCCGACCTCAAGCCGGTTGAAGTCATGTTTTCGATGACGGTGAGCGACGCCTCGGGCCGTACACTTTCGGGCCAGACGGTAGAAGCGTTCGCCGTGAGCGTGATGCACATGCATCCGCTTTCGATTGGCCTGAACTGCGGTCTCGGTGCCGACGGCATGGTGCCGTACCTGCGCCGCATGGGCAAGGTCGCGCCCTGCTACATTAGCTGTCACCCGAATGCGGGGCTCCCGAACCAGTTCGGCGGTTACGACGATACGCCCGAAGACATGGTGCGCCTGATGGGCGTTTACCTGGATGACAAACTAGTGAACATGATTGGCGGTTGCTGCGGTACCACACCGGAACACATCGCCGCCATGCGCAAGATGCTTGACGCCCTGCCGGCCGATTACGAACGCCGTAAGCCAGCACCCAAGTATGCGACGAGCCCGCTGCTCCGCCTCGCCGGTTTGGAACCGCTGTTCAAGGAACAGGTGCGCCCGAGCAACGGCGCCGACAGCTGCAACGCCGAAGATTTTGTGAAGGTGGGCGAACGCTGCAACGTGGCGGGCTCCAAGAAGTTCCTGCGACTCATCAACGAAAAAAATTACGAAGAAGCTCTCGACATCGCTCGTAAGCAAGTCGAAGACGGCGCCGACGTGATCGACGTGAACATGGACGACGGTCTCTTGGATGCTACCGCTGAAATGCAGACCTTCTTGAACTTGCTCGCTTCGGACCCCGCCATCAGCCGCGTGCCCATCATGGTGGACTCTTCCCGGTTCGAAGTCATCGAAGCGGGCCTCAAGTGCGCCCAGGGCAAGTGCATCGTGAACTCTATCTCACTCAAGATGGGTGAACAAGCTTTCATCGATCACGCGCGCACCATCAAGCGACTCGGCGGTGCGGTCATCGTGATGCTCTTTGACGAAGAAGGCCAGGCCACCAACTACGAGCGCCGCGTACAAATTGCCGCCCGCGCTTACGACATCATGGTCAAAAAGCTCGGCTTCGATCCTTCTGACATCATTTACGATCCGAACGTTTTGACTGTCGCTACGGGCATGGCGGAACACAACGCTTACGCCATTGACTTTATCCGTGCGGTCCGCTGGATTATGGACAACTTGCCCGGCGTGCGCATCTCGGGCGGTCTTTCGAACCTTTCCTTCGCCTTCCGCGGCAATAACTACCTGCGCGAAGCGATGCATACCACCTTCCTGCATTACGCGATTCCGAACGGCATGGGCATGGCCATCATGAACCCGAGCGCGATTATCGAATACAAGACGATTCCGCTGGAACTCCGCATGGCCATTACCGAAGTCATCTACAACACGGAACCGGATGCGAGCGAAGCGCTCATTGAAATTGCAAGCCGCATGACCGCGGCCGCCGCTGCCGCCAAGGAAGCAGGCACCAAATACGACCCGAAGGCAATTTTCGCCATGAGCACAGGCGCGAGCTCTTCTGACGACAACGCCAGCGCTGCCGCCGAAGCCAAGCCCACCACCCCCGAAGAACGCCTGCAAGAAGCCTTACTCAAGGGAACTTCTACAACGCTTCAGCCCGACCTGATGGAACTCATCAACCGTGGCGATAGCCCGGTGGGAATCATCTCTGGCCCGCTCATGGACGGCATGAACGAAGTGGGCCGTCGCTTCGGCGAAGGCAAGATGTTCTTGCCGCAGGTGGTAAAAACCGCACGCACCATGAAGAAGGCGGTGGAAATTTTGCAGCCCTACATCGAGGCGGGCAAGGACGCCAATGCTTCTAACCGCGGAAAAATCGTGATTGCGACCGTGAAGGGCGACGTGCACGATATCGGCAAGAACATCGTCTCCGTGATTATGGCCTGTAACGGCTACGAGATGGTGGACCTCGGCGTGATGGTTCCCGAAGACGTCATCGTGAAAGCGGTCATCGAGAACAAGGCCGATATATTGAGCCTCTCCGGGCTGATTACGCCCTCGCTCGAAGAAATGTGCACTGTGGCGAAGGCCATGCAAGATGCAGGCCAGCGCATCCCGATTATCGTCGGCGGTGCCACCACCTCGCCCACGCACACGGCCGTAAAGATTGCTCCGTGCTACGACGGCCCCGTATTCCACGTGCGCGATGCCGCCAGCAACCCGGGCCTCGTGCAAAAGCTCTTGGACCCCGCGACAAGCGAAGCTACGATTCAAGAAAACCGGGCCGAGCAGCAGCGCATTCGCGACAAACAGAACGGCATCCAGACCGAAGCCGCAAGCGCCAAAACGACCGTCGAACGCCGTTTCCAGTACGACTGGAGCAAATACCAGCCGGTACAGCCGCCGTTCATGGGCGAAAGCAAGCTCCCGCCGATTCCTATCGAAAAGATTATCCCGCTCATCAGCTGGGAATACTTCTTCTTCACTTGGAAAATCAAGCCAGACGAAGAAGAGGCGAAAAAACTTAAGGCCGACGCCGAAGCGCTCATCAAGTCGCTCACAAAGCCCGAATACGCACTCCGTGCCGTGCAGGCGTTCTACCCTGCCGCCGGTACGGAAAATTCCATCAGGTTCAACACGGGCCGTACCGGCACCGACTCCGACCTTGTCGAAGTCGCCACAGCACGCCAGCAGAACCCCGAAGGCACCTGTCTCGCCCTCTGCGACTACGTAGCCCCTGCCAACGCGAACACCGCAAGCATCTTCGCTGCTCCCGCCGGTAAAGATGTTTTCCGCGACATCGTAGGTGCCTTCGCCGTCACCGTGAGCGACGCCTTCGTGAAGCGTCTCGAAAAGCTCAAAGCCGAACAGGGCGGCAGCGACTACGACGTTCTCCTGATGCAGACTGTCGCCGACCGCCTCGCCGAAGCAGGCGCCGAATACCTAAGCCAGGAACTCGCGCGCACCAACAGCTGGAAGGGCATCCGCCCGGCCGTCGGATACCCCGTGCTACCGAACATCAAGGAAATCTTCAACGTCGCGAAACTCATCGACTTCGAAAGTGTCGGAATATCGCTCACCGAGAACGGCGCCATGTACCCGCAAGCCTCCGTAAGCGGCCTCTACATCAGCCACCCCGAAATCGACTACTTCCACGTGAAGGCGTAAAAAAAGCGGGATTCAAGCCCGCTTTCTTTTATTTCCAATGACGATTTCTACTTTTCAACGACAATCAGTTCAGCCGCACCGCGACCCGGGAGCGGCTTAAATATTTTCACGTATGTCTGAGTGGCTGGCCCACCGAAGGCCTTCATTTCGCAAACGAACAAGTAATTCGTGCCGGCCACAATCTGCGTCGCGACACTCAGCGGCTTGAGGCTCAAGTAGGCGTAATCCTTGGTCGCCTCGGCAAAGACCGCAGAATCTTCCGCAGTAAGCGGGCGCTGTTCCGAGTAGCCGCCCAGAAGCATTTCGTCAGTCTTACCGGCTTCCAGATTCCCAAAGAAGGCCTCGACTTCACCCGCGGCCACTTCGGCGCCATTTTCCGCCGTGATTCGCTTGTTCGAAATTCCATAAGCTAGCGTCACGTTCGCATTCGGTTCAAGAGTCTTGAGTTCTGCAGCGCTCGCCTTGCGGCCTCCGCTACCGTACGTGCAGAACGGCACCACAACCTTGCCACTCAAGTCGTTTGAATCGAGGAAGGTGTAAATCGGCGGAGCGAAACTCCCGAACATGATCGGATACCCCAAGTACACCGTATCGTACTTGGCGAGATCCACCTTCGCATTTTCAAGAGCAGGCCACAGCTTGCTTTCACGTTCGGCACCAACCGCGGCAACAGTGCTGTCGTAAGTCGAGGGGTACGGTTTTACAAGTTTAAGTTCCACCGCTTCGGCGTTCTTCGCCTTCTGGAAAATTTCGGCGAGTTTCTTGGTTGCTCCATTCTGCGAATAGTACACCACCACTGACTTCGTGGGAGCCGGCGTAGGTGCAGGCGTCGCCACCTCAGCGACATCCTTTTTCATCTCGGTTTTAGACTCCTGCTCGTTGCACGCAGCAAACATCACAGACAGGCTA